>JAEFBA010000113.1 GCA_016292145.1 Saccharofermentans sp. | reverse complement strand
CTCACCTTGGAAAGTCAGATTATATTGCTGTTTACAACAAAGATAAGCTTTTTAAGGCAGAGGGTGAAGAGTATTTAGTTGGCAGCGTGCTTATTTTTCAAAGAGCTGGGAACGTGCTTAAGGCTATTCCTGATGATGAGATTGGTGATCTCTTAGAGGTTGCTATGGCACAGATGGATACTTTGAAGGCAGGAGACGCCTGCTTTTCAGCAATGCGTGTTGATTAAGGGAGGAAAATCATGAGTAGAACAATACCGAGAGCTTATGTTACTGCAGCATGGAATAAGAATCCGGTTGTGGCAAAAGAAGATGCAAAGAAGTACTGCCAGGAGTTGGTAAAGGAAGGATATCTTCCCCTTTGCCCTATCCTTGCTTTTGATGGAATCTTTTCAGCTGAGGATACAGAAGCTCATAAGAGATTCAAGGAGATGTCAGAGGATCTGCTTCGTAGAGCAAGATTCCTTGTTATCTGTGGTAATAAGCAGAATGAGGAAGTGAAGGATGATATCGCAATAGCCAGAAAATCCAAGGTTATTGTTACAACCTTAGATGGAGTTATTGGACTATGACTGGCCCAGATAGAAGGGAGGCGATAATTCGTGGTTAATGAAGAACTATCAGCCAAGTCGCTCCATTTCATGGTGGAAAAAGGTGTTAAGCCAACAGCTAGGTTGTTACTTAATGTTCTAAAAGCTTATTTGCGTCATAGGCATGATAAAAAGTACTTCGGGAAGGAAAAGGTTAAGACTGGTAAGATGCCGGTGAAAAAGCTCATAAAGCAAGGCAAAGGTGCTCAGAAGATTGAGCTGGATGGTGAAGATATCCATTTATTTAATCGCCTTGCCAGGAAGTATGGTGTAGATTATGCCGTGGTTAAGGACAAGGAGGCTGGCACTTATAAGATCTTTTTCAAGGCTCAGGATGCAGATGCTATCTCTGATCTAGTAGCGGATTATACCAAACGTACCCTTGGAAAAGAAAAAGGTGCAAAGGAGAGCATACTTGGTAAGCTAAAGAAACTTAAGGAAAAGGTTGCTTCTATACCTCGCAAGGTAGTAGAGAAGAGGAAGGAGCAGACACGATGAATCAGAAATTAAAAAAGAAGATTATCCTGAATATCCCTTATGTTGCAATAGGCCTGTTTGCTACCAACTTAGGTGAGGCCTGGAGAATAGCAGAAGGGATGAATGCTTCGGAAAAGCTTCAGGGGCTTATTATCGGAGGTGGATTTCAAACTGCATTTACGAATCCGCTTCCTAGCTTACATCCCTTTGATTTGCTTATTGGTGCAGCCTGTGGCGCAGCACTAAGACTTGCAGTTTATCTAAAGGGAAAGAATGCCAAGAAATTTCGGCATGGCTCAGAATATGGTTCAGCCAGATGGGGGAAGCCCTCCGACATAGAACCTTTCAAAGATCCTGATCCGAAGAATAATGTGATTCTGTCCCAGACGGAGCAGATTACACTAAGTTCCAGACCATCACAGCCAAAGTACGCAAGAAATAAGAATGTGCTGGTTGTAGGTGGTTCCGGTTCAGGTAAAACACGCTTTTTTATTAAACCAAACTTGCTGCAGTGCGACAGTAAGGATTACCCATGTTCGTTTGTAGTAACGGATCCAAAGGGAAGCGTGGTTCTTGAATGCGGCAATGCACTTTTGAAGAAGGGGTATCGAATCAAAATCTTCAATACAATCAACTTCAACAAGAGTATGCATTACAATCCTTTCGCTTATATTCATAGTGAGAAGGACATTCTAAAGCTTGTAACTACGCTGATTGCTAACACTAAAGGTGAAGGAAAGGGCGGAGATGAGTTCTGGGAAAAGGCCGAAAAATTGCTGTATTCAGCACTTATCGGCTATATCCATTATGAGGCTCCTATTGAGGAACAGAACTTCACAACACTTCTTGAAATGATCAATGCAATGGAGGTCCGAGAAGATGATGAGGAGTTCAAAAATGCAGTAGATATGCTCTTTGATGAGCTGGAAGAAAAAGATCCAAATCATTTTGCAGTTCGCCAATATAAGAAATACAAATTGGCAGCTGGAGTTATAAATTATAAGAGGTTTCTTATACAATCTTATGAACGACAGCCGATGGCTGCATAAAACGAGGGAAAGGAGGGATTGTACATGAAACAGAAAGCTTCACAAAAGATAACAGCTCTTTATGAAAGGCTGAGCCACGATGATGAATTGCAGGGTGAGTCCAACAGTATCTCAAATCAGAAAGCTCTTCTTGAAGCGTTTGCTGAAAAGAACGGCTTCACGGGGATCCGGCACTTTACGGACGATGGAATATCCGGCACTACCTTTGATCGCCCTGGGCTTCAAGCACTCATTGCAGAGATCAAGCAGGGCAACATCGGCACCGTCATTGTAAAGGACAACAGCCGAATCGGTAGAAACTACATTCTGACCGGAAATTTCAGAGAGCTACTGAGACAGAACAATGTCAGACTTATTGCCGTAAACGAAGGAACCGACACCGGATCCGGCATGGAAGATGACTTCCTTCCCTTCCGAGACGTAATCAACGAATACTACGCGAAGGATATCAGCAAGAAGATCAGATCCACGTTCAAGTCCAAGGGTGATTCCGGTAAGCACGTTGCAAGCTCACCGCCTTACGGATATATCAAGGATCCGAATGATAAGAACCATTGGATCGTGGATGAAGAGGCTGCCGAGATAGTAAGGCGGATGTTCCGTCTGACACTTGAAGGCAAGGGACCTTATCAGATATGCAAGATATTTGAGAGCGAGAAGATAGAGATCCCTGCGGTGCATCAGAAAAAGCAGGGACTTGGCTTGTGGCAGAACAGAGAGATCAAGGATCCGTACAGATGGACAAGCTCAACCATAGCGGGCATACTTGCAAAGCCGGAGTACCTTGGTCACACAGTAAACTTCAAGACAAGAAAGCACTTTAAGGATAAAAAGAGCCATTACGTTGATAAATCCGAGTGGCAGATTTTCAAGAATACGCAAGAGCCGATCGTTGATCAAGAGACCTTTGATAACGTGCAGAGGATAAGGAGCAGGGTTAAGAGATATCCGGACGGATGGGGAGAGGCGCATCCGCTTACAGGCATTTTGTATTGTGCCGATTGCGGTCATACGCTTTATGTTCACAGGGTAAATAACGGGAAAAGAGAAGCGTACTTCACTTGTGGCAGATATAACAAAGCGAAAGATACAGACAGGTGTGCTTCACCTCATAGGATAAAGGCTGATGATGTGATGCAGATACTTTCTAAGACCATTAAAGGCATCATCGACTATGCGAACTTTGACAGAGAGGCATTTGTAGCGGAGATCGAGTCCGTTGTCGGGGAGCAGAAAGAGGCAGATCATAGCGGGGCGATGTTGGAGATTGAAACTGCGGAGAAGCGTATTGATGAACTTGAAACTCTGATCATGAAGATCTATGAGGATCAGGCGCTTGGGAAGCTGAATGCAGAGCGATACACCGCACTGTATAACAAGTATCAAGAAGAGCAGAACGCTCTTAAACAGAGAGTCAGAGACTTAAGGGTAACTATCGCAGATGAAAAGAAAGAAGTCCGGTCAGCAAGTAAATTCATCAAGCTTGTAGACAGATACGCAGACTTCACGGTACTTACCCCGATAATGATCAATGAATTCGTGGATAAAGTGATCGTTCATGAGCGTGATCGGAAGAATAGCATACAGACTACACAGAAGCTTGAAATCTATTTTAACTTTATCGGTGAATACAAACCGTCCACCATGAAGGAGCCGGAGCTTACCGAGGAAGAAAAGGTTGAACTTGCGAGGAAAGAAGCCTTGAAGGACAAGCGCCATCAGCAGTATATGATCCGCAAAGCCGAAGGCAGGGATGCCAACTACAACAAGCAGGTGGCACGGCGCAGGGCACAGCAGCGTGAGGACAGACGAAAGACAAGACGTTGGGAGGATATACAAGCAGGGATTTATCATATTGCCGGTACAACGGTAATTAACGCAAAGAACGGAACGGAAGATGCCGAACCCATATTAGTGTCGGCAAGCAGACCAAGAGCCTAAGTCCATACGATAATTAACGAGCGTACTGAACAAGAAAGGGCATCCAAAGAGATCAGTAGAGATACAGATCCCAGAGGGTGCCTTTTGGTATGTCGAAATGTGGATAAGTGGTATGCCGGACATACCCGAGAGGGAGCCTTCCCTTCCCTGCCTTCCTTCTTTCTCTTCCCCCTTAGAAAGAAAAACGAAAAGAAAGAAGCAAAGAAAAGATAAAAGAAAGATATACCCCTATTATCATCATCCATCCTATCCTATCCCATCCGTCCGTCTCCCGTCGGGGAACGGCTACGCACGTTCCCCTAAGAGGGAGACGGGATATACGCGCGCGTGCGCGAGAAAGGAGCCTAACAGAGAATGAAGCTAACACGATATGAGCAGGAGACTATAGTGAACTTTAATGCCGAAGAACCGGATGCGATAGTTTACACCCGTGATAAGGCTGTTATGAGACAACTTGATACGTTAGTTACCGAGTATCCCGATATCTTTAAGTGCATAGGTGAAACAGATATCGATAAGACATATTCAATGCCTAAGTCACGCATTAGTTACCGTAAGCCTAGAAAGATATCTGAAGCTAAGAGACAGCAGGCTAGAGAGGCCATGAAAAAGATAAATAATAGTGCAAATTAGGGGCTGCATTTTAGAAGAACATATGTTATAATAAACTCTGTATGAATTAAAGTGCGGCGGCACTTATCCGCTGTGAACGTGGGACCACGTAGAAACCGAGGTAAAAATGAAAAAACGTAAGATCTTTAAGCTTGGCGAGCTTTATTGCGGACCTGGCGGCTTGGCGTGCGGAGCGCTGAGATCTCAAAGCGATGATGGCTTTTATGGCCTTACACATGCTTGGGCAAACGATTATGATCCAGATACTTGTGAGACATACCGTAAAAATATCTGCCCGAAAAACCCTTCTAGCGTATATTGTGGAGATGTAAGAAATCTCGATATAAAGTCATTGGGCAAAATAGATGCTTTTGCCTATGGTTTTCCATGCAATTCATTTTCGAATGTTGGAGAACATCAAGGCCTTGCGAATGAGAAGTTTGGGCAACTGTATTGGTACGGAATCGAGGTATTAAGATACTATCAGCCTGAGTGGTTTATGGCCGAGAATGTATCTGGCATAAGATCAGCCGGATCTGATGATTTCCAGATTATCTTGAAAGACATGAGAGAGTCAGGATATCGCCTTGTGGCACATCTCTATAAGGCTGAAGAATACGGCGTTCCACAGACAAGGCATAGGGTAATTATCGTAGGCATAAGGGATGATCTTAATGTCGAGTTTAAGGTTCCGAGTCCGGCTATGTTTATGAATTGTGATATTACATCACGTACTGCGTTAGCGGGCATAACACTTGACATGCCGAATAGTGAAATACGAACGCTTAGTGATACGGTTGTACGGCGCTTATCGTATATCAAGCCGGGACAAAACGTATGGCAAGCTGAGGCCGAAGGAACGTTACCAGAAGAACTGAGAATAAAGACCAGAACTAAGATTTCACAGATATATCGTAAGTTGGATCCTGACAAGCCTAGTTATACTATTACGGCTGCAGGAGGTGGTGGTACTTTTGGTTATCATTGGACCGACCGTGAACTATCAAACAGAGAAAGGGCTAGAATCCAGACATTCCCAGATAACTACGAGTTTGTCGGTAATTACTCGTCTGTAAGAAAACAGATAGGCATGGCCGTTCCTTGCAGACTAAGCGAAGTGGTAACTACGGCAATTCTGAATTCCTTTGCGGGAATTCCGTATGAAAGTACGGAGGCAAATCTGGATGAGTGATTGTAATTATTGGTGGGTAACAAGACCTAAACGAAAACTTAATTCGATACCGGAAATTCTATCTGTATTTGCCGGAGCCACGCTTGAACATCAATGGGATGGGAGCAGAAACCTGCATATTCAATTTGAAAATGATCTCGAAGAAGCAGGACTCAAACGCGTGGGTTCGAGAAGAGATGGAGGAGGTTCCGGTGGGAGGACTTATGCGGCATGGCTAAGATCACTTGGCCTTATCTGTGAGGAGACCACATCGAGGCAGGTGTATTTGACTTTAGCTGGTGAGGCTATTATTGATGGAAAGTCACCTGTTAAGGTGTTGAAAAAGCAGGTGTTGGAATACCAATTTCCATCACAGTTTTCCATCTCTGTTCATGTTAATGAACGCTTCAAAATTAAGCCTTTTAGGTTCCTGTTACAACTTATGATGGATGACCGCATCGGTACACTATCTACAGATGAAGTTGGAAAGATTGTTATTACAGAAGCCGAAACAGAGAAGGACTATGAGAAAATCGTAAATAGACTGATCGCTTATAGAAACTTTGGTAATGATGTTCTTTCAGACGACTTTTTTGATAAGTATATCCCGGATGTTAATCCTGAGAGCGCAGATCCTTTTCAAAAACTGAAAGATATCGCAAATACAATGTTTAATTGGCTGGAATATACCCAGCTCATAGGTAGAGATACCGGGATTATTTTTATCCCAGGAGAAAACAAGGAAGAAGTCAAAAAGATTCTTGAGGAGAAAAGTCCGCTTATAGCGAACCCTAATGACTCAGAGTTTTTCCAAAGAAAATATGGCATTGATCCTTGGCATAAAAAAGATACGAGAAACCTCTTGGAAACCAAGACAGTAACTTCAAGAAGCATTGATGTTCAACGGATTAAGAATGCAATGATTATGCTTGCATCCAGACGTCCAATCAAATCTATTGATTCCACTGTAATTGACTATGTAGTTGAGATAACCGGAACTGACAGAGTATTGGTCGAGAATACTTTATTATCCGCATATCCTCACGGATTGATTGGTGGATTCCTTGCCAATTACTATGAAATGGCATTTAAGGGAACTGAGGAAGCCGTAGATTTCGAGAAGGCAACTACGGATCTTTTCAGGGATGTGTTCGGTTATAAATCCATCCATCTTGGACAAACTGGATCCAAGTCCGCACCGGATATCCTTCTCATGTCCGATTCCGAAGGATATCAGGCAATTA
>JAEFBA010000024.1 GCA_016292145.1 Saccharofermentans sp. | reverse complement strand
GAGAACTGCTGCAAGGATAACGATGATAGCAATAACGAGTACCATTTCTACGAGGGTGAAACCCTTCTTTGACTTCTGAATCTTCTTCATTTTAGATTCCTCCTGTAAGTTTTTGAGTTTGTAGCCTGATTATACAAGCTATTATGAACAATTGCAACACTTTTTTCAAAATTTTTCAATTTTTTGTCACAATTAGTTCTTTTGTGTCTTAAGCTGTCTTCTCTTCCGGTTTCTCTGTCGGCTTCGGAGCACCGAAGTTAAGGAGCTTCTTCATGTTCTCGCCTGCCTTTGCATACTTCTGAGCAAAGAGGTAATTAGCCCAGTAAGAAGCGAACGGCTTATCTGCAGTAGGATCAGCGTTGAGGTTCTCAACACCATACCAGCAGCTCTTCTCATAATCACAGACATAAGGGAATCCGATGAAGCCGCCCTCTGTTTTGATATCAAGCGCAGGTGTGCCTGCCCAGTTTGTATAAGGTGCTTTGCTGTCGTCCTTGGAAAGTCTGTTTCTGAGGTCGGTGCCATAGAAGCTGATCTGAGCGGTAAGTTCCATGTATCCGTTGACACTTGAAGCGCTTACGCTGTTTACCTTAATGCAGTCCTTATTATCACTGTTGAGTTTCTTAACTGCTTCAAGGAATTCGTTGTATCCCTTTCTCTCAGAGAACTTTGCACTGCCGAATTCATCATCCATTGCAACAGCTGTTGCAACTACATCATTCGTTTCACTGGGTACTAAGTCCGGAGTACGGTTGTACTGAGTAGGTGTAAATCCGTCAGTAGTAACATACTTTACCGTAATCTGGAGACAAACCAGACTGTCCTGAGCAGCGGTTCCATCAGGATATGAGACTGAAGGCATTCCGATATCCGTAGCAGTCATCTCCGTTAAATAAGGACAACCTGCATCTTTGAATGTATCAAGAACATACTGCTGGATTGTTTCTGTCTCGATCTTATCAATGAAAGAAAGTTCCAATTTCTCGCATTCTTCCTTGAGAAGCTTGATCTCTGCTTCCATGCTTGCGTTGTTTTGCTTGATCTGATCGAGATATGCTCTCTTCTGTTCCAAATTAGCAAGCT
This sequence comes from Saccharofermentans sp., assembly GCA_016292145.1. Taxonomy (GTDB): domain Bacteria; phylum Bacillota; class Clostridia; order Saccharofermentanales; family Saccharofermentanaceae; genus Saccharofermentans. The sequence goes on along the minus strand of JAEFBA010000024.1, from coordinate 30,170 downwards.
GCTGCTTATATTCTTCATATTTGTTGTTGAGTGCTCTTATTCCGAAGAAGTAACCAAGAACAACGATAATCAACAACGTGATTACATACATAAAGCCTTTTTCTCTAGCTGTAAGATTATTCATGCTGTTTCCTCCTTCCGATTAGCCCTGAGCAGGTGCCGCCTGTGCAGCAACAGGTGCGTAGAACAACTTGATATCAGTGTTCTTGCGTGCTACATCAGTGTACATATCATTTTTAACGATCTCAGCAAAGCTGCCTTCTGCGACCAAAACGTCATCAACGAAGATCTTTGTGAGCGTATAATCAACACCGGCATAATTGTAAGACTTAACCGGAGTAATCTCATAAGTAGAGCCGGCCTTTTCAGTCTGTGTCTGGATGCCACCCAGAGTCTTTGATGAGCCTTCGATATCCTCATAGCGAGTAATAGAAATGTGGACATTGGTAACCAGAGTTCCGGATACTGAGAATCCATAATAGTTGTTCAAAACATCTATATACTTCTTGCCGGTCTGAGGATCGACTATCTCACCCTTGGATTCCTGAGATATACGTTTTACTTCTACGGTAGGTCTGGAAGTGAACACATTCTTCTGATTCAACAGATATACAAGCTCAACAGGGCTGTAATATGTGAATGTGTATCCTGTGAATTCCAACTGTGATTCAGTAAGCATGTAGTCGTTGAGATAAGAATCGCTCGGAATGCACTTTGCGAGAACTTCAGGGAGCTCTGTCGGTGCAGGATCGATCTGATCTACAGTCTTACGCATCTGTGTAAGTGCGAAGTTGTAGTTGGTCATCTCATTGAGCTTTTCCTTCAGCATTTTGTACTCGTTCTCGAGGTTTGCATACTCATCACTCTCAAGGATCGTCTGCAAATTCTTGATATCATTCTTAATAAACTGGTTTCTAATAAAGAACGCAACGATAAAAGCAAGTACTACGAATACTACCAGGATACCTGCAGCAACAGCATATCCTAACATCCTCGCCTGTTTAGCAGCATTAGCTGTAAATTCAGCGAAGAAGTTCATATCCTTCTTTGCTAATAACTTTTTGCTAGCTCCATTACCTTTAGCCATAAAGTGTACCCCTCCTTAATCGTGACGAATCAAAGCGCCACAACAATTGATGAACTGACCGAGTACAAAATCCTTAGGACCGTTTACAGTGCTAAGAGCCTTGAGAATCTCGACCTGCGTTCCAAGCTGACGCGCAAGTTCTTTGTCAATCTTTTTATAACCAGCACCTGAACCATAGAGGAAGCAAGTGCTGATAGCATCGATATGATACTTAGCGATGGAGAACTGGGCTGTACGGGAAACTGCATCAACAAGGCTCTTGAAGTATGCGTTAACAGCACTCTGAAGAGCAGGTGTCTCTGCAACAGTCTCGTTCCAAACGTCAATATCCTCGATCGGTACACTGGATTCAGCTTCCGATGTTGTGATATTAAGTCTTCTGGCCAATGAAGACTGCTGGCTGCCACTCTGAAGTTTCTTTACGGAATCGGCAACCTGTCTGATATTTCCGTGACCAAACTGAAGTCTTCTTGAAAGAACCGGGAAACCCTTATCAAGAACCGTAACAGTCGTTGTCTTGCTTGAGAGCTCGATCAAAAGGATCGTTGACTGCTTGATATTAACATTGCCGTTAACAATACCCTGTGAGAAGAGCTTTCTTACTGCATTAGGGTTAACGTCAAGTGCTACAGGGTTGAGGTCCATGTTCTTAAGGAATTCACGATAATCCTTGATAACATCTGTAGGAATAGCAGTAGCTCTTACCTGGATCTTATCAGCATTTGTCTCGGCATCCTTTGTCGTTCCGTAAACGAGATAATCGATCGACATATCTCTGTTAGAACCCTGTCCGAGGATCTCATACTTAACCATATCCTTGAGCTGATCTTCCTTAACGATAGGAAGTTCAAGGTCTCTGCTGTGAACAAAAGCGCCTTCTGTTGTAAGAATGCAGCTCTTCATTCTGATGTCGAGTCTTGCAAGAGCGTGCTTGAGTGCCATTACGATTCCGAAAGAATCTGCAACTGCACCATCGTTGATAGCGTCACCTTCGAGAGGTACAACGCCCATCTTCTCGATTGTAATGTTGCCTGTCTTGGAATTGTAATTCCCGACAGCTATTTTAAGATCTGAGCTGGAGCAATCGATTACCAGTTCGTTTGATCCTCTTCCTAATGAAAAATCCATTTATTTTCTCCTTTCAAACCATACGGGAATTAGATAATCCACTGAGCCATTGTGAAGATAGGCATTGCGATACCGCCTACTACGACACCGACGACGATAGCCATGATAATGATCATTACAGGCTCCAACGCAGATACCATCTTTGCTGTAGCTGCATCGGCCTCATCTTCGAAGTAGTCTGCTGCCTTCTGAAGGATCGTATCCAATGTACCTGATTCCTCACCGATAGAAACCATCGCATAGATCATTGGCGGGAATTCTGTAATATCTCTTATAGATCTTGAAAGTGAGGTACCCTTTCGGATCTCGATACGCGCCGCAGCAAGTTTTTTCTGAAGAATTACATTATCCAAAGACTTCTCGGTAATCTCAACAGCCTGAAGTACAGAGATACCTGACTTAAGGAGAGTGGATACCGTTCTGGTAAATCTCGCAGAAGCATTCATTCTTGTGGCTCTGCCTACAACAGGCATCCTTAACATGATCTTTGACCACAACTCTGAACCCTTCTCGGAGTTTTTCCAAAGCATGAAGCCGTAAATTGCAAGTCCGACTACAGCGATATAAATGTACCAGAAAGATCTGAGTGAAGCTGAAAGCTTAAGCAAGCCCTTGGTCAATGCAGGTAATTCACCGCCCAAGTCCTTAATTACATCACCGATCTTAGGTACGAGGAATGTAAGCAAAGCAAAGCTGACTACGAATGTAAGGCCTGCAAGGATCTTAGGATATACCATTGCAGAAGAGATCTTGTTCTTGAGCTTTGCATCCTTTGCAAAGTGCTCAGCGAGCCTCTCCATTACCTCGTCGAGTCGGCCGGACTCTTCACCTGCGGCGATCATACTGATCATAATGTTCGGAATGACGCCCCTCTGTTCCTTAAAAGCTTCAGATAAAGAACGACCGCTCTGAACCGATTCATATATTTCACCGATACACTTCTTAGCCTTCTTGGATTCAAGCTGCTGATAAAGCATATCGAGTGATCTTACTACGGTAATACCAGCAGACAAAAGTGAAGCGAGCTGTCTGGAAATGATAACGAGGTCCTGAGTCTTAAGCTTCGGACTGCCGATTTCCATATTCAAGATGCTGTTACCCTTGTCCAATGACAAGCTGGCAATATATTTGCCGTCTGACTTAAGTTTCCTGGACGCCTCTCCAATAGAAGTAGCCTCGACTATGCCTTCAGACATTTTACCGTTAGAATCGATAACTTGATATCTGAAATTAGCCATCTAATATTTCCCTCCTCTTATCAGATTTCTTTTTAGCGCCTGTATCAGGCAAATTCCAGATCACCGAACAACGGGCTGTTCGTCTGACCTGCATTATTGATGAAACGCTTAAGATCTTCAGGGATTCTGCATCTCTGGAGTGCAGTATCTCTTGTGATCATGTTGCGCTTAACAAGCTCTGCGAGATAGAAATCAAGAGGGCACATACCCTGCTGAAGGCTCGTAGCGATCGTACTGTCGATCTGGTATGTCTTACCTTCACGGATATTGTTCTTGATAGCATCATTGGAGATCATGATCTCGAAAGCAGCACATCTGCCTCCGCCGATTCTCTGTACGAGTGTCTGACAGATAACGGCAACAAGACATGTAGCGAGCTGAACTCTGATCTGATCCTGCTGATGAGGCGGATAAACGTCGATGATACGGTTAACTGTATCAGCAGCTGAGGACGTATGGAGTGTTGAAAGAACCAAGTGTCCTGTTTCGGCTGCGGTAATAGCGGTAGAAATTGTATCGAGGTCACGCATTTCTCCGACGAGGATGATATCCGGGTCTTCACGGAGAGCAGCTCTAAGAGCGTTAGCGAATGAGAGTGTATCCTCGTGAATTTCTCTCTGGTTGATCATAGCTTCTCCGTGCATATGGAGATACTCGATAGGTTCCTCGAGAGTGAGGATATGGCACTTCTTGCTCATGTTTACGTGTCCGATCATGGCTGCAAGAGTTGTTGACTTACCTGAACCCGTAGGACCGGTAACGAGGATAAGTCCTCTAGGTTTCATAACGAGATCCTTGAAAATGTTCGGGAGTCCCAACTGCTCACAAGTAGGAATCTCATTTGTAATTGTTCTTGCAGCAAGCGCATAAGTACCACGCTGCTTAAAGACATTACATCTGAAACGGCTGAAGTTCTCAACAATGTAAGAGAAGTCGATCTCACCTCTCTCGTTCAGGTACTGCTGTCTTGACTTGTCGATCATGGACTTGCAAAGATACTCAGTATCTGCAGCTGTCAGCGGCTGATTGCCCAACGGCATCAACATGCCGTCTACACGAATCATTGGCGGCAATCCAACTGTAATATGGGTATCGGATGCCCCCATTCTTACCGATTCAGCCAAAATCGATTCGATCGATAAACTAAATCCTTCCACGTTTAAAAACCTCCTTATCAGTCAATCGTGTAAGCTACTCTGTTAAGCTCGCTGACCGTCGTAATGCCTTCCAATACGAGGTCTCTTGCGGAATCCTGAAGCATCTGTGTGCCTTCAGTAACAGCGAGTGCGCGCATATCATCTTCGCTTGCTCTTTTCTCAAGCAAAGCTTTCATCTTCATGGTAATGATTACGATCTCATGGATAGCAATACGTCCCTTATAACCCTTCTCGTTGCACTCTGTGCAGCCCTTGCCGCGATAGAGCTTCTGGCCGTCGTCGAGCCTCAGATACTGCTTATCGCTTATATCAGGATCATAAGATTCTCTGCAGTTTGTGCAGATACGGCGAACGAGACGCTGTGACACAACGCCGACCAGAGCAGAGGATACCATGTAAGGCTCCAGACCCATGTCGACGAGACGGTTGATAGAAGATACAGCGTCGTTCGTGTGGATTGTACTGAATACGAGGTGTCCGGTGATAGCAGCTCTCATAGCGATCTCAGCAGTCTCACCGTCACGGATCTCACCGACGAGGATAATATCAGGGTCCTGACGCAAGATGGATCTGAGACCACTCGCGAATGTCATTCCGGCCTTAACATTAACCTGGCACTGGTTGAGTCCGGGGATCTTGATTTCTACAGGGTCCTCAACTGTAATGATATTAACTTCATCAGTATTCTTCTCTGAAAGAAGTGTATAAAGTGTTGTTGTCTTACCAGAACCTGTAGGACCTGAGATGAGAACGATTCCCTGAGGGACTTTGATCATCTTGTCGATCATCTCATTATTACGGTCACTGATACCCAGGTATTTTCTGTTCAAGTTAGCGTCATTTTTGGCAAGGATACGGATAACGGTCTTCTCACCTGTAACGCAGGGAAGGATGGATACACGCATGTCCACGTCCTCACCGTTGATTACTGTTGTAATACGACCGTCCTGAGGAATACGCTTCTCGGCGATGTTCATACCGCCAAGGATCTTGATTCTTGTTGTGATGGCGTCCTTAGCGGAAATAGGGTTGCTCATTACTTCCTGCATGACACCGTCGATTCTGATACGAACCCTTACTCGGTCTTCGAGAGGTTCGATATGGATATCTGATGAGCCTGAACGGATAGCGTAATCGATCATCGAGTTAACGAGCTTAACTACAGGAGCGCTGTTAACCGCTTCGGAAAGTTCGCTGTCATCGTCAAGTGTGTCACTTGCGAGGCTCGTTCCGAGCTCTTCCGCAGCCTTATTGGCATTTTCTCTTCCATAATGCACTTTAATCGCATCAATTATGGATGTATGTGTAGCGAGCATCAGTGAGATCTGATATCCGGTCTGGAACTGAAGCTCGTCTTCAATAGTAATATTCATCGGGTCATCGATAGCAACAACCAGGTTATCGCCATCGAAACCGATCGGGAAAACAACATTGTCTTCGCAGAATCTCTGTGTTAATAAAGCTGTCGCCTTAGGATCTACGTCAATACCCGAAAGATCAATAATCGGATAATTATACTGGCTTGAAACCGCTCTCAAAATGTCGAATTCCGACATGAGACCGCTTTCTACGATAACTTCACCAAGACGTTTTCCGGTCTCTTTTTGAACGCTTAGTACTTCTGCAAGTTCGGTAGCATTAAGGAAGCCGCTCTCGACCAGAATATCACCTAATCTCTTCATCGAACCCTCCCGATCAGTCTAAAAAAATTTACACTCAAGTAATGCACACAAAACAGACAGGCGCACTTCGCCCAAGCATAGATGTTAGAACTATACAACAGAATTGAGTAAATAACAAGTTTAAAAGACAATTTGCACAAAAAAGAAATTTGACAATCTGGTGTCGGAGGCGTTACACGCAGCTCTTTGACAATTGGTGTTTTGTATCTCCGGAAAAAGATTGTATAATATTTGATTATATTAATAAGTATACATCTGGAGGAATGTTAATGTCAGGTCATTCTAAATGGAGCAACATCAGAAGGAAAAAAGAGGCATCAGATGCAGCTAAGGGAGCTGTATTTACCAAATTTGCCAAAGAGATAGCAGTAGCAGTTAAGGCCGGAGGTCCTGACCCGGCAGGAAATTCCAGACTCAAAGTAGTTGTAGCTAAAGCAAAGGCTGCCAACATGCCTAACGACAATATCAACCGTGCCATCAAGAAGGCTGCAGAAGCCGGTGAAGGCGATGATTACGAAGAGATCACATATGAAGGTTATGGTCCTGCCGGAGTTGCCATCATGGTTAAGACTCTGACCAATAACCGCAACCGTACAGCTGCCGATCTCAGACACATCTTCGACAAGAACGGCGGCAACCTTGGTGTTGACGGTTCTGTTTCCTTCCTCTTCAACGAGAAGGGAACGATACTTATTTCAAAGGAAGATTACGAGGACGAGGATCAGGTAATGGCAGACGCCCTTGACTGCGGCGCTTCCGACTTTGATTCCGACGACGAATTCTACATCATCTCAACTTCGACATCCGATTATTATGATGTCCGCGATGCACTTGAAGCTAAGAACTATACCATCGCTGATTCAACACTCGGCCCTGTTGCGATGACTACAGCAGAAGTAACAGATCCTGATGCAGTTGCACAGCTTGAGAAGATGCTCGATATGATGGACGAGAACGAGGATATCCAGGAAGTCTTCCATAACTGGAACGGTTAAAGGACTTTAGAATTGGACAACCATGACGAATTAAAACAAGAGCAGAATCAGACACAAAACGCTCCCGTAGCGCGAAAGACTTTGTTGTCTGAATTCAAGGGTACTCTCAAAAGATTCGACAGGTCCAATACTTCCAATCAGAATCAGTATTCTGAATACCCATCCCAGAGCTTTGAACGTAACCTTGAACTGATACTGTCAAGTGAACAGTTAACGCGCGAGGTACTATCCAACATTGCCGTTATTGCTTTTGTCGGTCCGTCAGGAACCGGCAAAAGTACCCGAGCGATCAAAGTCGCCAGAGACAATAATATCTATTACATAATTGACGACGGTCTCCTTATCAACGGAAGCCGAATAGTTGCAGGCACATCCGCCAAGAAGGCTCCCACCAAAATGGAGTCTGTCAGACAGGCTATCTTTGTCGATCCTACAAGATCCGAAGTCATGCGCCGTGCCTTGATCGAATCCATGCCGCGTGCACTTATGATCCTCGGCACATCGGATTCAATGCTTGGCAAGATATGTGAGAACCTTTGGCTCAACCAGCCTTCCATGCTCATCAGGATCGAAGATGTGTCGACTGAGGAAGAAAGACGTCTTGCGAGAACCACCCGTATGACGGAAGGCATGCATACGATCCCTGTTCCAAGCATGGAGATCAAGCATGAGTTCTCAGGTTACTTTTCCGATCCGTTCAGTAAATTAAGGCAGAGATTTGACCGTGAGCGCGGAGTAACTCCCCTTGCCCCGGACTCTGACAGGACGGTCGTAAGACCCACCTTCTCTTCACTTGGTTCATATTCAATTTCTGATGAGGCGATTCTTGACCTGATCAAGATCGTTCTTAAAGACGTGCCCGGATTTGCCGAAGTAACTTCCTTTAAGACCGAGAAGCAGACTTTCGGCGTAATGATCAGCCTGGATCTGGCACTTTATTACGGTTATGACGCACAAAAAGTATTGGAGACAGCTCAGCAGAAGGTAGGCAATGCTGTCGAAGAGTTCACTTCCATAACAATGAACGGTGTAAATGTCAGAGCTAACCGCCTGATGCATTTGCCCAAACCATAAAACCGGAGGATAAGATGGAAAAAATATACATGATCCCTGTTAATGATGCTTACAGCGAGCGCTGCGGATGCCCCATATGCAGACTTCGCGATAAAGCTGAGAATAATTATCTCGAGTATTATCTCGGACCTTCTTTGATGGAACCGGATACCCGCAAGATTACCAACAAGACCGGTTTCTGCCCGGTCCACATGGGAAAACTCAACAAGGCTGTTACCAACAGATTGGGGCTCGGACTTGTCATACATACTCATCTTAAGGATTTCGATGAAGATCTTAATCCTAAGCTTAAGGCAGCTATTCCTGCCAAGGCCGGCCTGATAAAAGGCCGTAGTCCGGAATATAAACAAAAGCTGAATAATATCGCTGATCTTATAGAGAAGAGGATCAGCCTCTGCCCTATCTGTGACAATCTTAACGATGCAATGGGACACTATGTTGAAGTAATCTGCTGGATGTTCTCACATGACAAGGACTTTAAGGAAAAGTTCTTGAATGCCGAGTTCCATTGTCTTCCTCACACAGTCTTATTGTTAAGGCAGGCAGCTAAGCTTTCCCAGAACGAAGCTTCTGAATTTGTTGAAGCTCTGTATGTTAATAACAAGGATACTTTTGATTCCCTGATATCTGATGTTGAATATTTCACATTGAAATTCGACTACAGAAATACAGACAAGCCATGGGGAACGAGCAAGAATTCGATCCAGCGTTCAATGAGATTCTTGTCTTCTGACGGGAGGGATTTTGATGAACAACAATCCAAAAAATGACCTTGATTTCTCAGACAACACATTGCTTGAAGTCATGCCTGCAAAGATCGATGAAGACATGGCCGCGAAATATGTTCTTATAAAGCACGACTATTATTCAACCGATTCCGATCACGGACGTGACATACTCGCAGGATTTTTATCAAATCTTGCGGACTCATCTTTCAATTCAATTGTTGTATATCTGATTGACAAAGGCGTCAAACTTCTGGATGAAGAAAATCCTCTTTTTGATAAGATGCTTCGTCTTATCGAAAAATCTGAGACTGTAATAGCGACGGAAGAAAGCATCGAACTCTATAATGTCGTTTTCTCCAAAACGCAAAAGATTTCCGTGGAATCCTTGATGTCTGTCACAGAAGACATTACTTATTTGGATAATCTGTTAATACTTGAGTGAGCTTTAAATCTAATGAATTGAAAAAGGGTTGTCTCGATTGAGACAACCCTTTATTATTATTCTTTATCCGTCCGGTCAGATATTACTCGTAATAGTAGATAATATCAGCTACAGAATACTTCGACTTAGCGATTCTCTGCTTAGGCTTCGATACCTCTGAAATAGGCTGCGGGCAGTAAGGCATACAGAAGTCGCCGGAAGACTGGTCAGTAAGTATACCGAAATTTTCGTTATTGTCGAAAGTATGGAAACCCTGGCATTCGATTCGGCCGTAAATATTCTGACGTGTCTTTGTATTAGCAGGACCACCGCCGCCGGTACCTGTAATAGGACCGAAGTTAGATTGGCCATACAAGCCTACATAAGCTTCGATCGTGACATTAGGACCGAGTGCTATAGCATTGCTTCCAACACCATAGATGAAGAAGCAAGGTCTTGCAATACTATCGTAATACTTAGAATAATCGATTACAGTAGAACCCTTCTTGTAGCTGTTGCTCCAATATGAACCTGTAAGAGCTTTCTTACTTTCAGATTCCCAGTTGTGGCTTCTGATATAGCTTGCTATCTGAGAAGCACTGCCGCAACCCTGTCTGCCGGGTACTGAGATGAAACCACAGGAACAGAGGACATTCTTTCCGCCGTCAGCATCCAGCTTATCGTTGTTATGGCCAAGCTGAATCTTTGCACCGCTCTCCAAGATAACAAGAACAGGCTTAGTCTCGTCAGGGTTGTAGATAGCAAAGATGATTCCTCTTAAGTAGAATTTCGTATTACCCTTGAAATAGAAACGATACTCATCACCCCTGGAACCGTCGATGGCTATAACAATAGGCTTATATCTATATGATTCGCCGCCGGCTCTTACTGCACTCTCATTTTCATTAGATCCCTGTACGTAATAATATCCGGGTGTCAGAGTAGTATCTGATGTAATAGTATTAATGTTAAGTATTTTCGAAGGTGTAGTGCTGTTTGCAGCATACTTATATGAAGGATAAGTCTTGGTTACAGGGTGAACAATGTACTTCTTGCCGTTAGGGATAAAAGTACCGTGTGTGAAAGTCTCGCCTGTAGGGCTGTAAGTATCGTAATCAAGTTTTACTGTACCGTCACTGGTAAGTACGTCACCATCCGGACAAAGCTTGCTGAAAACAGAATCAGCTGTCGGGAACGGATTTGAAGACTGGCTGTAATTCCATCCCTGATATCTCTTAACGTTCTTAACGATATCACTCGGAACGCTGGAATATGCAGCATTCTTAACATCATATGTAACAGAGGATGAACCCTTCTGTCCGGTCTTATTCTGAACCTTTGTTTCTCCGCTTTTAATGCAGTTGCCTGCGCTGTCAACGAAGTAGCAGTTTCTTCCGGTCTTCTTAACTACGTCTCTGATCTTTCCGTTGCCGTCATTAGTGTCGTTCTGAACCGATCTGTTGGAGAAGATGAAGTTTGAACCTGAAATCGCGTCACCCCAAAGGTCGATGTTTCCGCTTGAATTGAGGCCCATGCCCGGAGCATCACCAGTCTTACCGATGAAGTAGATATCTCCCTTAATGCTCATTGTTGATCTTCCGACCATCTTAGCGCCGTCAAGGAAAATAAGCTTATTGTGATAAGTATCGCCGCCGCCTAAAGCGATGCTGGTCGAGTCGTTACCAAAGACTACATCTGAGAAAAACTGTGAGTCAGATGTCTGAGCATAAACGCCGCCTCTCATAACAACGTTGTTATCAGTAGGAGTACCGATAGCGGGATTCCACATTCCGACGCCGCTCGTAAACTTCAGCTCGGCAATGCCTACGCCGCCGGCAACCTCGATCTGGTTCTTAAACTGCGAACCGAAGACCGGGTCAGAGGATTCAGACTTTAAGACAACCTGAACATTCTCAGTTGTATCGCCGATAGTTGTTGAGAAATCACAGTAAATAAAATCGCCGTCAGTAGGATCGGGATAAATATCCAGATAGGTGCAGTTGTTCTCAGCCTCAGACATGCCGGGGACATTCGGAACGCACATCTTAACCTTTGTCTTGCCGGTACCATGAGTCTTACCCATGATAGCCTCGAGATCATTATCCGTGATCTCCTGCATCTTAAGTGCTTCTAAGAAAACTTCGGAAGCAGCAGTAACCGTAAGACGAGCCTGGCTCTGGTATGCTGTCGAATACAGACGGCGTCTTGTTGCCTGTGTGAGCATCATAGCAGATGCAATGAAGATCATTGCGAGTGCCAGGATGAGAACAACGATGACAAGAATTGCGCCCTTCTTGCTCTTCTTTGACTTAACTAATCTTTTAATCATAAGAAGCACCTTCCTTCTTTATGGTCTTAAGTTGCATATTTTACTGTGTTTGGCGGGAATACCCCGCACAATTCACCTAATTATCTGAGCCTATTTTAAGACATATTAATTCAAATTTCAACAGAAAATTCGAATTTTGCTAACTATTTTTACATAGTTTGTTAACATTTTGTTTACAAACTATGTTTCGTTCACATCTTCCTCAATTTTCTCGACCGGTTTGCCCTTTTCGCCGTATTTATCGAATTCTTCTTTTTTAGAAGCTACGAGCCAATAATCGTTCTGGGTGGCAAAACGCATTACGGATGCCGCATAGTAGTTGCCAGCCCTGTTCTTCTTGACCCTGGTCCTGGAAAAGAGCTCGCCGTGCTCCCTGCATTCGAGCAGAGCATATTGGGACTTTCTGATCCTAAAGCTCGGGATCTTTACCGAGAGCTTTGTGCCGCACAGCGGACAGGAAGCCATGAAATTCTTTGATGTTGCAAAAGCGCTGATGCTGTCCAGACATTCGGGGCCCACAAAACTGAAATCGGACGGAATGTCAGGATCGATCGAAGAACTTGAGATAGCCGATATGACTTCTGAAGGCTTGTTGTGCCTGAATATCGCCTCAAAGACCGCGCCTGTGTAGTGAGCATCGGCTGTAGCGCTGTGGAAATATTCATTTTTATCAATATTATAGAAATCAACTGCAGCCTCTACACTTCTCTGCATTCCCTGAAGACCCGCAAAAAGCGAGAATATGGGCTGAAGATCAAGAAAGAACATTCCGAGTTTGGAATCCATTTCGAAGAACTCAAGATTCATCTTGAGCATAGACGGGTCAGAACTGCCCCAGCCAACCAGGATCGCGTCACCGCAGAACTTCCGGAAACGCGTATATACATCTTTGAACGGTTCTCCGTTCAGAAGATCAGCATTCTTCTTGTGGGTAACTTTCTTTACGTGATAGTGAAGCTTCGTATATTTAACGGGTGCAATATCGGCAGAGAAAGAATCCCTGTACAACAGCTCTCCGTTATCATATACATATTTCAAAGCACCGATCTCGATTATCTCGCCGGTCAGCCTGCTGACGTCAAAGGGATATTCCTTCCCCGGCATCGGCTGGTTCCATTCCATGTCAAATACAACGAATTCGGTTCCGTCTGTGATCTTCTTACTAAGCATTCGTGGTGTTTCCTTCGCCGGATACTGTCTTCTTTTTATTATACCTTTGCGTTAAAGGAATTGCGATAAAGCACAGCGCGGCAACAGCACTTATCAGAACACCGGGTACTATTCCGGAGTCCTTGCGCTCAACAGAAACTTCCATATTATCCTCACCATTGCATTCGAATGTGCATGCGATCTTACCGAAGAATTCGAATGTATCGCGGTATTTTCCGCCGATCTTTACTCTCGTATCATCATATGAATAAGGCAGAATGAGTGTGTTCGTGCCTGTAAGTTCCCTTGTCCCTATCGTGAACCCGGAAGATGCCGCGTTTCCTGATAACTTCTTTATGCCGTTAAGGGCATTCTCGTTAAGCTTATATAAAGCGATATAGCATACTTCCTCGCCTTCGGAACTGATCGTGAAATCCAGCTTCACTTCACCTTCTCCGACATCCAGTGCAGTGAGGAACGGTCCGGTGAAGGTCTTTTCGCTCAGTCCGTCAGAAGACTTAATCTTAACTTCTGCGCCTTCCATGGCCGTGCAGTAGATAAAGAGTCTTTCTCCGGCGATCACATCAAAAGGCTCAAAGTTATAGATGTTCGTTCCCACATCAAGTCCGTATCTGTCCGGTCCCTTGATGAACATCTCATCCTCATCACCTTCAGGTGTTATGAAGATCTCTTCAAAGAGTTCTTCGTCGTTTATGTTGTTTGAAATGAAATTGATCCCGTCGATTGCCGAATCCTCGAATTCGAAAATGCTGAGATCCGCATTAACCACCTGATAGTCATCTGCACTGTTTATGGCCGGCAGATCAAAATCACTGTCGAATATGAGGTCCTGCGCTGCTCCGTCGCCATATTCCGGAACGAAATACTGCTCTACGGTGGGTTTGGAGATCGTGTTATTAAACATGACGAATGCCGTATTGATTCCCACAAATGCATAGACTGCAATAACGATAACGGTCTTTGCTCTGTTCGTGAGCTTGTCTTTTGCGAGCGCATAGACCAGTCCGGATTCCAATAAGATCGCTATAAAAGTAGCTGCAAGTATCGGAGCTGCGAGAGTTGTGCCTGCCGTTGAATTGTTGGCGACCACCAGAAAAGCCAGAGGGATCAGGCATGTTGCTATAAACTCGCCGCGGGTCAGTGTCCTGATGTTCTTAAGGCCTATTCCTGCAATGAAGAATACCAGGACTCCAAGGCAGATAAGTCTTGCGGATACAAGGATCGCTGATGCGCCGAATATGCTCAATGTCTCGTTTACAAATGATGAACAGCAGGTAATGTAGAAGACTGCCGTAAGAACTCCCGATGCAACCTTAAGCCTTACAGGGACAGACTCGTTTAAGGCAAATGCGATGACTGCCGTAATTGTCAGTATTCCTACATAGAATACCGGTGCGGAATTCATTACTATGCTTCCCGAACGGAGTAAAAACATGCCTCTGATAAGGTCATAGACCGTATAAGAGACCTTTGCCTTTGAGAAGCTCTCTGAGATATTCACATCGAATGCCATGGCATAAAAGCCGGGGACAGAGAAGGCCGCCGTAAGGATAAGTCCCGTAAGGATGCTGCCCAATGCCTTGAGCCAGGATGAGAAGGCCATCTTAAATGTCTTATAAAGTCCGAATGACATTAAAAGACTGATAAGGATCATGGCAGGAATACCCGTAAGTATTCCGAATCCGCCCGTCGCACCGAGACCGAATGAGGCGATGCAGACAAGAGAAAACGACTTCCATGTCCTCTTCTTATAATACGAATCAACGGCTGACATAAGTACGGGCATCATGACCGACATATTCATGATCTCTGCAAGCTGCGCGGTAAAGATCACCTGGGATGAGAAAGCATACATGACTCCCAAAAGCAGTGAGAACAACCTCGAGAGCTTTAAGTGCTCAGACATGAAGTAATACATAGCTGAAGCACAAAGTCCGAATCTTACAAAATAACCGGTCATGAGGACAGCTTTTGCAGCTGCCTGGGGAAGGAGCAGGGCCAGATAGAAGAAAAGATCAAAATGGACAAATGTCAGTAGTCTCCACAGACCGGAGCCGGCATTTCCTGACTTGATCAGATCAATGTCGTCAAGCGCAATGTTGATCCCGTAGACAATGCTGTCGCTCATCGGACCGGAACGCATGGAAAGACCTTCCGGAAGGATCTTGCCGGGTTCTATCTTAAGTCCTGCATAATATGCAAGTGCGGCGATCAGGACAGATGCCAGGAAGCAGAATATCAGGCCCTGATTTTCTTTCAGTTTTCCTTTGGCATTATTCATCTTTCACCTCCGGATCACTTGCGTCTTCCGCATGGCTTCCGTCTGCATTATCTGATTCATTCTGTGCGCCGGAAATACCGTCTTCACCATTCATCACTGCTGATACGGGAACTTCCTCGACAGGAGCAGCATCGGCCTTGGCAGCCTTTTTCCTGCTGATAACAGAAGATACTGAGATTATCAATGCAATCGATATGACCGATGCGATGCTTATGATAAGTCCTGCCTTAAAGCCTGCAGGTGTGTATTTAAGCGAGATGTCGTGGCTTCCGGCAGAAAGCCTGATTCCCATGAGGGCATCCTGGATAGGTGTGATCTCGGCATTTTCGCCGTCAACAACTGCGCTCCAGCCCTCTGCATAAGGAATCGAGAGGAATAAGAGCCCGTCTTCCTTAACATCGATATGGCCTGACATAGATGTCGTATCATAATCGGTTACAATAAACTGCTCGTCAGAGAACTTCTCAAGCATCCTGTCATAGCCTGCCCTGTCGAGCTGATAGCCGTACAAAGTGATATTTGAGCTTGGTGACTCGGAATACTTAACGTAAACTTCGATCGGAGTTCCGTCAAATACACCGCAGGTAATGATCTGGAAGCTCCTGATCTCGAATTTCCTTGTCTTATCGCCGCACTTGATCGTTACGTTGCCGCCCTTTTTCGAATTCGCGTACATATAGATATCGGAACCGATGTCGGCATCTTTGATCGTAACATTAAATGAATACTCATTATTCTGGACGTTGCTTGAGGTCGTAAATGCCATAGCCGAACTCTCACGGTCTACCGTCATAAGACCTGAAGTCTCACCGGCAATAAGTGTTACGGGCTTATAAACATCGTCTGCGCCCATGCTTCTTACCAGGTCATTTGTCTTGGCGAAGACATTGAGATTATTATCATAATCAGGTGCATAATCGATGACGGCAGGATCTGTCATGAAGCCTACACTTAAGGCATCCTTGTTAGCCCAGGAGCTTATGACCTTGCCTTTGTATTCCTGTTCGAACAGATCGGGAACGGCCTGTGTCTTATCAACCTCAACGAGATTCCTTACATTGAGGAGCGTGGCCGTAACACGTGTAAGGCCGGCGTTTCTCAAACCGTTGATATTATTGTTATGGAAACCGTAGTTTCTCATGTATTTTACGAAGCTCTCTCTTGCCGTTGAAGAGAAGATCGACAGACCCTTAACATTATAAAGGGACTGCAGATCGCAGACATTGTTCGGGAAAAGCTCGGATCTCTCGAAGTTCATATGGCCTTCAGAGCCCTCTGCCTGCTCAACATAGGCATATACGTCTTTGTGATTTCTTCCGTAAGGGGCATAGCTCGTAAAGCCCTCGTGCTTGCAGACAAGGCCTATCGTTATAAGAGACGCTGCAAACATCTCGATCATCATCGTAACGGTAAGGAGTGTCTCTAAGAAGAACTCACTCTTCTTAACATTGATGTTGCTTACGGTATGAAGCGCCGCGCCCTGGATAATAAGGAACAGAAGCGTTACGCCGATCTGGAGATAGCCTTCATTGCCCGAGCCGAACTTCTCGTAAAGGATAAGGAAAGCAGCCGAACTCAAGACCGCCCCGGTGACGTATTTCACGCCAAGGCTCCTTATCCTTCTTATGGTCAGGAATCCTATGAACACCAGAAGGAAGCTCATAATAAAGGATTCCCTGTAAGGGATCTGGTTCGGGAAATGCATTCCGTGCCAGATGAAATTGAGCGTACGGTTGGTAAGGCTTAAGTACATTACCGCAAGGAGAACGCCAAAAACGATCTTGTGCTTAAGCTTGATCCCTGTCCTCTTGGGGAGCAGGAAGAACAAAGGCAGCAGGAGAACTATAACAATGCCGCTGTATACATTTGCCATACCGTCTCTGATATTCGGATTTGCCGCTACCATAAGTCTTCCGAAGAAGTCGAAAAGGTCATTCTGAAGACCGTAATCGACCTTAAGCTTGTCGCCCGTGGCTGAGCAGTTCTTAAGGATCAGATATGTCGGGACGGTAAGAGCCGCAGAAGCGCCTGCTGCGAGAATGCTCGAACAGGCGAAGCGGAAAGCTGCGCCTATAAAAGTCTTAAAGCAAAGCCTGCCGGGATCTCCCTTGGGCTTCTCCCCTGAGAAAAGGCAGAGATAATATGCAGGAGCAAAAAAGACCATGAACAGGCAGAGGAAATAGCCTGCATAGTAGTTGCTCGCGATCGCGATCGCAAGGGTAATAATGTAAAGTCCGACCTTGCGGTCTAAAAGAAGTCTCTTTAATCCCAGGGCAATGAGCGGAAGCAGGACGACCGCATCGCACCACATTATGTTCCAGAAAAAAGATATGAACCAGCCGCAAAGAGCATATGAAGAGCTGAAGACCACAGTGATGTTGTCTATTCTCCTGTTGTCGTTGGAAGACAGGAACAACAGCATGAACAGAGATGCCAGGCCTGCACGGAAGCAGGTAACGAACTCGATAAATATCGGCATCGTCTTAGCGGTAAAGAACAAAGAGAAGATATTAAGCGGGCTTGCGGCATAGTTCGCAAAGGCGGCGTAATACTCCTGTCCCAGGCCGTCATTCCAGCTGTAGAACAGCGAATCTCCGGAAAGGACCTTATCCCTGAACGCTACGAGGAACGGACAGTATTGGTGGTATAAATCGACAGTAAGTATCGTCCTGTCGCCGAAAGGATAACAGCCCGTGACTGCAAACGCCGCAAGGACCGTAAGAGCCGGAAATAAAAAAGCCAGTAAAAACTGAGGCCAGAACTCCTTCAAAAGACCTAAAGTGCCTCTTTTTTCCTTCAGAATTGAACTAGGTTTTCCCCACATAAATATCCTTAATTTATTATTCTTAGATTACAAACGTGTTAATAATAGCACAAATTGACCGTGTTGTTTCTTCTTTTATGGTAAAGTGTCCTTAGCCTGTATCTTATTTAAAGGGGAAAATATGAAGGGTAAAAACAAAAACAATAACGATAAAACAGCCCGTAAGCCGGAGGCTGGCGAGGCTTCTGCATATTCCGAGGTCTTGGACTCTTCCGAGAACAAGCCTACAGACGATTTTATGGACACTCCCACTGAGTCGTCCAAGAAGAGCGTAACTTTAAGCGATCTCGCCGAGATCGATCCTGAGCTTCTTACCGGTAAGTCAACAGAGACCGCAAAGGCTCCCAAGCGCCTTTCCCTGCCTGAGAGCAAAGGCAGCAAGCTCAAAGAACAGCCCGAGATACCCGTGATCCCGACAGAGATCAATCTTGACAAGAACGAAGCCGCACTCGAGAAGTTTCATATCAGACGCAACGCCGGCATCGTCTTTGTTGTCCTCGGTGTGCTGCTGATAACCATCATCGCAGCCGTAACTTTCGCTCTTGATACGGGAATGGACACTTCGTTCATCAGCCCCCTTACCGTTCATGGCAGAGACATCTCGAGCGGTGAATTCAGCTTCATGTACCATTACGAGCTGTTAAGCGAAGGTGTCGACCTTTTCGCTGCAGACGCCGAACAGAAGCTCTTATCACCCTATCTTGACGACGACAGCTTCGCAACATACAGGGATTACTTCAGATATGTAACTGCCCAGGACTTCCAGAAGATGGAGATCCTCTATGACGACGCGACGGCTCAGGGTTATTCGATCGAGAAGGCCCACTATGACCGTGCCGGCGCATATATCAACTGGCTTAAGAGCAAGGCAGACGAGCTTGGTGTTCCGCTCGACACCTATATAAAGGGCGTATTCGGAACCCAGGTAGATGAACAGATCATCATCAACACCCTTGCCAGAAAGTACTTTACCGATGACTACGCTGACGGCGAGAAGCTCATCCAGCTCTCCGCTACGGATGACCAGGCTGAAGAAGCATACAGCCAGTCCAGAAACAGCTACGATCTCGTAAGCTATAAGATGATCCATATGACTTACGACCAGAGAGAACAGGCGTTCATCGACACGGCAAATCTCCACGCCCAGGCAATTCTCGACGCCATGAAGGGCGATCCTGCCAAGTTCGAATCCTGCGCTGCGCCTTATTTCTCCGGAGTTTATAAGAATACCCTTCAGGAAAAGGACTCCACCCTCATCCCGAACTGCCGCTATGATGACTTCTCACATGACGACATCAGGAACTGGCTTTTCGATGAGGCCAGAAAAGAAGGTGACGGCGTTCTCATTCCTGACGATAACGGATTCCCGATCATCATCGTATTCGTTTCAAGAGTCCGTATGTCCGAGAAGCTCCGTAACTGTTACATTATCGCTGCCAATGTCCAGGCTGAGGATATGACACCCGATAAGGCTGCTACCCAGGCGCTTTCCCAGGAGATATACGACTATATCGATGATGCGGACAGCTGCAACGAGGTCGAGAACCGTTTCAACGACTATATCCTTGCAGGACAGCTTTCAGTGCTCCACGACAGCCAGATCTTCAAGAATAAGCTCGATCCCGCTCTTTCATCCTGGATATTCGCTGATGAAAGACAGTTCGGTGATAAGACCCTGATCGAGGTTGACGGCACTTTCTATGTACTCTACTTTATCTCTGAATCACCCAATCCGGAGTGGTATGACATGGTAAACAGCTTCCTTCGGATGAACAACCTTCAGCAGTTCATCCAGTCAAAAGCAGAAGAATACACCTATTCTTTTAACAGTGACGGATTAAATCAGATTAAGGACGTACCGTAATAAGGACTGATCACTTAGCCCAGATTGCTCATGCCGAACTGCTGGACAAGTACAACTATGATCGCGAAAACAAAAGACAGGAGCATAGCTCCGATGAGTATCCAAGCCAAAACCTTGGTTCCGAAATTTTTGCCTTCTCCGCGCATATAATTACTTCCTTAGATTAAATTACGATTGACTTCAGTAGTCTGCACTGTCGCCTATTGTCATGTTCAGGGTGACTTCCTTGCCGTCACGCTCGACAATGACCTCGACCGTATCGCCTACCTTATGTTTATCGCGCACTCTAATAATATCACCGGTCTCTTTTATTTCAACACCGTCAAAACGGATCACCTTGTCGCCAAGTTCAAATCCGGCCTTGTCAGCAGGGCCGTCCTTAACGATCTCTGCTACATATACGCCGCCCCTGGCTCCGAAATAAGAATCGTCTTCAACATACTGAAGTGATACTCCGAGATACGGGCGCCCTACTACTTTGCCGTAATTGATGATGCTCTCGATGATCTTCTTTACAGAATTGACCGGGATGGCAAAACCGAGGCTCTCAGACGTGGATGTTACGATCTTGGCATTAGTGATACCGATTACCTCACCGAAGGAATTGATGAGAGGTCCGCCGCTGTTGCCCGGATTGATGGCAGCGTCAGTCTGGATGATGTCCACAAAATAACCGTTGCGGTTGATCTCTCTTAAAGGAGCGGAAATAACGCCTACCGTAACCGAATCGTCGAACCTGCCCATGGCGTTGCCGATGACGATGGCAAGTTCGCCTGCCTGAAGATTATCAGAATCGCCCATGGTAACGCTTGGGAGCTTTCTGTCCGAAGTTACCTTAAGGACTGCGATATCTGTCTGGACATCGCATCCTACGATCTCGGCTCTTACAGGGCTCTCCTCATCAGGAAGATTGACCATAACGTAATATGTGCTTACCGACCGGTCGGCTATGACAACAACATGCTGGTTTGTGACTATATATCCGTCATCAGTGATAATGAAGCCCGTGCCTGAACCGATCTTGGTCTCTTTACCGTCATCTGCACAGATGATGCTTATCGGCACTGTCGCAGGGCTTACCTTCTTTACGATATCTACTGTCGTCATCCTCTGCTTGTTAACTGAAGATGCCTCCTCTATCGAGAACCAGGGTTCCGGCAGTTCCGAAGGTTCGCTGTTTGCGGAGGCTTCGATGGATTCTATGGCTCCTTCAGAATCTTGAACCTTCTTATCTTTGAATATCCTCGTATAGGACATTACCCCTTCAAGGCCGGTATTAAGCTTGAATATATAGATGGTCTGGAAACAGGAAAACAACACACAGATAAAAAGGACCACCGACATGACCGCCAGCGTATGACGGAATGTCCGCTCCTTCGGATCAACCGCAGAATTCTTTCTCTGTTCTTCATTCTGCTCTGTGTTCTGATTCTCCATATCTGTTCCTTTCAGATCTTAGGTTTGCTTAAGTTTAATCTAAATGCTCCAACTATTCTGGGCGATTTTGGTCTAAATCGCAAGTTCAGGAGATATCTGTTTTCGCGCCCTGCATAAGAAGGCTCTCAGGATCTTTGAGTTCCAGCGCCCCGCCCGTAAGATCCAGGCAATATCTGACGGCCTCGTCTCCGGCTTCTTGAGGTACGATGATATCGAAAACAACATCCTGCCCGTATTCGATATTCCCTAAAGTCCAGCCCGAAGCTGAAGCCTTTCTGGATAACATCTCGAAAGCAGGATAAGAGATATTCCTTCTCCACTTAAGAGCGGGGATCAGGACGACCGGATCGCCGGCTTCAAGGGCCAGCCTCCCGCTGTCCGAATAAGCTCTTCTAAGTCCGCCCGTTCCGAGAAGCGTCCCTCCGAAATATCTGGTAACGCAGATAAGAGTGTCCGTAAAACCATTCGAAGTGAGGAGTTCAAGCAGCGGCTGCCCTGCAGTGCCCTGCGGTTCACCGTCATCGCTGGATTTCTGTCTGGCATTCTCACCACCTGTGACCCACGCATAACAAAGATGCCTTGCGTCAGGATATTTCTTGCGCTCGGCAGCCAGAAATTCCGCTGCCTGCTCGGGTGAACTTATATGGAAACTCCTTCCGATAAAGACCGACTTCTTAACTTCGATCCTGGAATCGCCAATCCTGCTTATCGTGATGCTGCGGCTCAATCCTTGATGCTCTCCCTGTACTTCTGGTAAGCCATCATCAAAAGGGATTTGTCCTGGCTGTATGTGATCTCGTCCAAAGCCTTTGCGACCTCAACGAACTTGCATTCGATCGTGCCTGATTCAGGGAAAGCCTTGCACTCTTCGCTTGTGCTCTCCATTACAAACCATGAGATGTTGTTGTGAACGGGCTTCCTTCTTGAGACTGAGTAGAACTCATAATTGGTCTTGCCGCACGGAGCTATGACTCTTGCCTCAACGTCAGTCTCGATCTTGACTCTGTCCTTCGCAAAAGCTGATAAGGAAAGATCCGCACTGCTCTTAACAGCACCTTTGGGGAATCCCCATTCATGCTTATCGTTGCTGACAAGCAAAACCTTGTCTCCTGCGAAAACGATACCACCTGAACAGTTGCGAACTATCATATCCTACCAACCCGGAAATCAAATATTTATAATCTGATTTTATCACAGGAAGGCCTACTTTTCTTAATGTCATTTGTTCTTTTGCGGACAGGTCTGTATAATTGTCTGTATGTTAAATAATAATGACAATAATATGGGATTTCAAAATCAGGACAGTCCTGAGCTGATAAAGCTCAGGAAGCTGCTTAATATCCTGCTCTCTGTTTCCGCGATCCTCGCAGTCGTATTGATCACTTTGGGCGTAACCAAGATCATCAAATACGTGAACACAGAGGAGACCGACATCAGCATTCCCATATTGGTAACGATAAGTTCCGAGAGCACGACTTATACCGAGCCCATTGTTTATCACACAGAGCAGCTCGCGGCATCCGAACTTGCCGACAGTTACTGGCGTCCCCTCCCAGAGATCGCCGAAGCGGACGTTAAGACTCCCGAGCACTTTGAAGTCAAGGGCTTATATATGGGAACCTGTTCCAATATCGATTACGCGATCGAGCTCTGCAAGAACAGTGAACTCAATTCCGTTGTAATCAATCTCAAACAGGAGTACGGTATTCCCTTCAAAACAAAGAACGAGACAGCCAGAGAGATCGGATATGTCTGGGACGCTTATGACATCGATAAGGTAATCAAGAAGTGTCACGATAACGGTGTCAGAGTCATCGGCCGTGTCGTATGCTTCAACGATTCCCTTGCAGCCGAGCATTTCCCCAAAAGAGCTATAACCGATTCTTCCGGTAACGTAGTAAGATTCAGCAACGAAGGCAATAACCCCTTCTTAAGCCCTTATAATACCGAGAACTGGGATTACCTGATCGACATAGCATTAGAAGGCGTAGAGCACGGCGTCGATGAGATCCAGTTCGACTACGTCCGTTTCCCTGCAGGTTCAACCAAGAACAAGGCTAAGCCCTACTACGGTGAGGAAGGCAAGACTCCTACGAAGGCAGAGGCCGTCAACAGGTTCCTTCAGGAAGCCAGGATCAGGATCCAGGATACTTACGGCATCCCTGTTTCCGCGGACATCTTCGGTATCGTCTTAACCTCCGAACTCGATGCAGGTATTATCGGCCAGGACTTCGAGACACTCGGCATGACCGGTGTAGATTCCTGCTGTCCGATGTTATATCCTTCGCACTACGCTTTGGGAACGATGCTCGCAGGTCACGTTTACAAGACACCTGATAAAGAGCCCTATCTCATCGTCTATAATGTTTTGCTCGAATGCCGTTCAACCTATGTCCAGCCGGGCTTTACGGCAATGAGGCCTTATCTGCAGGCATTTACGGCTTCTTACATCGGCAAGGGCAATTACATAGAATACGGCTACAGGGAGATCAACTCACAGATCAAGGCCATTCATGACGTCGGAATATATGAGTTTATCCTTTGGGATCCGAAGTTCAGTTATCCGAAGGGCAACTACGACGGAAATATGTCAGTTCAGACAGATTGAAACTGACTGATTCTAAGCATAAAATATGTAGGTTATTTATTTTAGAGGTGACAACATGCTTGATATTAAATTCTTACGTACCAATCCGGACATCGTTAAACAGAACATCAAGAACAAGTTCCAGGACGAGAAGCTTCCCCTGGTTGACCAGGTAATCGAACTCGATAAGGAGTTCCGCGAGAGCAAGACACGCGCAGAGGCATTAAGAGCTAACCGCAACAAGGTCAGCAAGCAGATCGGCGCTCTCATGGCTCAGGGCAAGAAGGACGAAGCTGAAGTTGTAAAGAAGCAGGTCACAGATATGGCTGACGAGCTCGAAGCACTCTCTGTAAAGGAGGCTGAGCTTGAAGAACAGATCAGAAAGATCATGCTCGTTATCCCTAACATCATCGATCCTTCCGTTCCGATCGGCAAAGACGATTCCGAGAACGTAGAGATCGAGAAGTTCGGTGAACCTTTCGTTCCTGATTTCGAAGTTCCCTATCACGTAGACATCATGGAAAAGCTTGACGGCATCGAGCTCGACCAGGCAAGAGAGACATCCGGCAACGGCTTCTATTACTTAAAGGGTGACATCGCAAGACTTCACTCCGCATGCCTGTCCTATGCACGTGACTTCATGATCGACCGCGGATTCACATATTACATCCCGCCTTACATGATCAGATCTTCCGTCGTTACAGGCGTTATGAGCTTTGCAGAGATGGAGAACATGATGTACAAGATCGAGGGCGAGGACCTCTACCTCATCGGCACTTCCGAGCACTCCATGATCGGTAAGTTCATCGATACGATCACGGATGAGGACAAGCTCCCCCAGACACTCACATCCTACTCCCCTTGCTTCCGTAAGGAAGTCGGCGCTCACGGCATCGAGGAGCGCGGCGTATACAGGATCCACCAGTTCGAGAAGCAGGAGATGATCGTTGTCTGCAAGCCTGAAGACTCCATGACATGGTACAACAAGCTCTGGCAGAACACAGTAGATTACTTCCGTTCACTCGACATCCCCGTAAGAACGCTTGAGTGCTGCTCCGGCGACCTCGCTGACCTTAAGGTTAAGTCCTGTGACGTTGAGGCATGGTCTCCCAGACAGAAGAAGTATTTCGAAGTCGGCTCCTGCTCCAACTTAGGCGACGCTCAGGCAAGACGTCTCAAGATCAGGATCAGAGGACCTGAGGGCACATACCTTGCCCACACTCTTAACAACACATGCGTCGCTCCTCCGAGAATGCTCATCGCCTTCTTAGAGAACAACCTCAATGAAGACGGCTCCATCAGGATCCCTGAGGCATTGAGACCTTACATGGGCGGCAAGTCCGTAATCGAAGTTAAGAAGTGATCAGAAACACATCAAGTTATTCAGGGGATATCTCAAGATTGAGATATCCCCTTTTTTGTTTGGATTTGAGGCTTCTCGCCGATTGACGAAAAAGTGTACGGCTTTACCCTAATCTGTCACAGTTTCTGTCAAATTGACTTTGATTGACAAAAAACGTGTATGGTTTTGCCTCAATCTGTCATTTTTTCTGTCAATAAGGGCTACAAGCAGATATGCCTTTAAATGAAAAGAGGTTGCCTCATATGAGACAACCTCTCGGATTACTACTTTAGCAAAGAACCTTACGCTCTTTCAACTTTGCCGGAACGAAGGCAACGAGTGCAAACGTTCATTGACTTGGGGGTGCCGTCAACAACAACCTTAACTCTGTGTACGTTAGCCTGCTGCGTAGTAAGCGCGCGTCTTGAAATCTGTGAACGCGTGATTCTAATCTTTCTGCCGAAGAACATATCTTTCTGGCAAACTTCACACTTAGCCATGCAAACACCTCCTGTTAGAATTCAAATGCCTAAGAATAATACCACAACCGATTTAAGAGTGCAACAAGTTTTTTAGCCGCTTTGCAAAGTAATCGGACTTTTTTTCAGGTTAGGTCACCTTGCTGCTGAATATGCGCCTTATCGTTATGATTCTTTCACATATTGCGTCGCCCGAAGAGAAATTACGGAGCCTTACCGTGGTCCTCGCAGGCGAGATCATAAAGAGCGTTCCGGTATCCGTGCAGACGGCCATCTCATATATGGATTTGTCACTCGGATCCTTGGGGTTCGATAAGAATATTATGTCGCCCGGAAGGATCTGGTCGATCATTATCTTACCCGTAACGGCGTCAGGCTGGGGAATGATCTCCGTGCCCGCCTTGGCCTGCTCCTCCATCGTTCTGGGGATCTTTATGCCGTTTACTTCGGCACTTACATAAACAACGCCGTTTACGGAAGCACCGTCTATGGACATGCCGTTCTGGATATATCTGCTGTTAACAAAGGTAAGCACCGAGCTCACAAAATAACGGCTGGATACTTCTTCCGTCTGTGCTCTGGGCGGAAGCTCGATAACACCGGATGAACCGATCCATCCCGTATCGCCGCCCGGAAGCGCTACCTGGTAAACGCCTTCTCTCTTAATATCCGCATAAAGCACGGTATTCATCATTACCTTCTTGATCAATGTACCGTTGCTCGCGTGGGTCATGACGTTCTTCGAAGGGTCAGATACTATGAGCTTAAACTGGTGGATGTCGGGTTCGATCGAATCCGTATCGTCAACAAGACTGGACTCCCTGACAAAGCCCGTGAGGCCGTCCATGGTCTCGATCCTGCAATAACCGTTCTTGGCGGAGCTGACATACTTGACCGGCTCGTTGAAAAGCACCTCGGCAATTCTCGTTGTGGACGGGTCAGGTTCGCTCATTAACGCTACCGTGCTGTCCTTAACAACCCTGAAGCTCTCGTCTTCATATTCAAGATTGATCACAGGCTCGACGAAGAGTTCGATGTTCGTACCTTTGAAGAGGTCAGGCAGTACTCTCGGGAGAATGTAGAATACGCCGACTATAAGAAGGATGAAAGCTGCAACTGCGATCGCCAGGCTTATGAATTTCCTCTTCTTAACGCCGCCTAACGTCGCCTGCTTGCCTGAAAGGCCCCACTTCTCCTCCATGTCTTCGGCGCTGCCGTACTGCTCTTTGCCCTCATCCATATCCTTGAGGAAAGGCAGATTTACGGGGCGCTCCAAGTGCCTTATCGTCTTGGGCGGGATCTCTCCTCCCACCTGTGGCTTCTTCTTGCGCTCGAAAATCTTGAAGATTCCGCCGCTCTCAAGCTTATCCCGTCTCTTCATCCTTGCTTCTCCACAAGCATCACGCAGTAAGCTGTCGCCATTCCGCCGTCATGCGAAAGACTAAGGGAGACAGAGCTCATTCCAAGGGCATTCGCGTGTTCCAGAGCGCCGCCCGTAAGCTTAACGCCCGGCATTCCGCGTCCGTCCTTAACGACTTCGATATCGTGCATTCCGACACCTTCGCTCATAAGGCCTGTGCCAAGTGCCTTGCCGACCGCTTCCTTGGCGGCATATCTTGCGGCATAACGCTCAGCCTTCCTGTTAATATCCCTTATGGAATTGCAGTATTCTATCTCAGCTGCGGTAAAGCACTTATCGATAAAAGACTGATTGTTGTCTTCTATCTTCTTTACGAACCTTGATACATCAACGATGTCGATCCCGCAGCGAACATTCATCGGAAGAATATTACCTGCCTTCCGAAGATATCTTCTTAGCGGACTGAAGCTTGCCGCTGATCCTCATATCGCACTTCTTTACCAGTTCATTCACCGGGAAAGGCGTTACGAGCACGGTGTTAAGCCTTGAAGCCGCTCTTGTTTCCAATAATGTATTCAGCACTGAACCTACGTTGTTAGAAAGCGTTACGGTATCTGCAAAGTCATCGACTACAAGGAAATCGATATGCTTAAGTGCTTCTAACGTATCGGTTCCTAATGCCGACAGTTCTTCACATTTGGCGTAATATGCGCTCTTGCCGAGTTTTATCGCAGTCTTACACACGCAGATCGACAGGAATGTCTTGCCTGTCTGCGGGGGTGCAGAATAAACATAGATGTATGATTTGGATTCTTCCCGGCTCTTGCCGATCAGTTCTTTAAGTAGATCATTCATCATGCCCTTGATCTTCTTTCTGCCGGAAGCATCACCCAGATAATCATCCCTGTAATTCTTCATCTTATAGGACGGGTAATCAGCCATTCCGCTCTGTTCATAGCACATCTCGAGCTCATTTTCCCTGCAGGGACAGACACTGACCTTACCGTCAGCGGTCTTTACAAAGCCCGTGTCGCTGCACTCGCTGCAGATGAACTTCTCTTCGTCAAAATCAGGTTCGATGTTGTTCCTGGCGATTATCCTGCCTCTCTTTGTCAGAAGCTCTTCTTCGGCGATATCGAATCTCTTTATGAGGCGCTCATCCTTATCGATAACGGCAATAAACCTGCTGTTGCGGACCTCAAGGATCTGATCGTCTATCTCCTTGAGTTCAGGACAAGCCTTATATACGCGGCTTATGCTGTTCTGCCTGTTGATATCCCTTGTGGCAGCTACTTCGGTGAGGCTCTCGCTAATGAGTTCTTTAATCGTCTTCATATCAATCTCCAAACATACCGAGAATATCGTCCGGGGATTCATTTTCATCCTCAGCTGTATTCTCCGAAGCCTTGGGTGTTACGGGCTTGTCAGAACCTGTGCCTGCAATGCCTGCTTCTTCACCGGTAACCCACGTGGAGCCAGCGTTAGCCTTCCTTCTGGTGGCCTTGCGCTTGTTCTCCTTATGTTCTTCTTCGCTGAATCTTGCAGCCTCTTCAGCAGTCTTTATGCCCTGGTCGTGCCATTTGGTAAGAGTGTCTCCGACATTCTTAAGCGTCAGATTGCTCCTGAATTCATTCTCCTTGAAAGCCAGCGTAACGAGCTCTTCTGTCGCGCCAAGGTCTTCTGCCCAGCTCTTTACACGGTCAAGATCCAGACCGTTAAGACGCTTGCGCATAAGGCTTCCCGTGAGCTTGATGAGCTTGCTTGTACGCTTGTTGATCTCCAGCTGCTTTTCGAGGCTCTTGATATCCGTATAACCCTTCTGATACCATTCGCGCGCCTTGTTCTCCATCAGAATGTTTGATCTGTGGATGGACTGTTCGTATCCCTCTTCGAAAAGCTTGTAGCATACCATTCCTTCGAACTTATACTCGTACAGGCACTTATCTATAAGCCTGTAGAAGATATAAGGGAGCTCTCCCTGATAGAATGTCTTCGAAATGGATTCGGCAAGAGTCGTCCTCTCCTTCTCGTCACTCTTAAGGCCTGTAAGCTCGGGATCATCGCCCCTGGCCTTCTGAGCCTGAACGTATTCCTCGACCTCTCTTGCCTTTATATCATCGAAAGAATAGGTCTTATCCTTGCGGATAATGAGTCCTGCTGCCATGAGTTCTGCCATGGCCTTGTCCGTCTCTTCGTCGGGAATGATCTTAAACTTCTTAACGGTATTCTCGTCAAAACTCTTCTTATCGCCTGTCATGTTAAGCCAGAGGTAAACGAGCAGTGCATTCCTGCTTAACTCCTGAGCATACCTGACGAGAAATATATCAGGCAAAAGGCTGTCATTTATGAGCAGTCTTGATAATTCGTCTTTGCCTTTCTCTCTTCCCATACGTTTAAAACCGGACTCCTTGATTTGCTTTGCTAATTATAGCATGGATTAAGCCTTCTTAAGGGTAAAGCTTGGGGCAAACTTTACCGTTTTTAGGACAAAACGGGGGCTGCCTCGATCTTGAGACAGCCCCCGTAAGGTTTTTAAGTTGATCTTAAGGATTAAGCTTCGTTAGCCTTCTTAACATAAGAAGCATAACGATCTCTGGAATCCTGATAGCATCTCTGGAAGAGGCCGTCAACAACTTCTGCATCGTACTTCTTGTAGAGAGAGTTGTAACGAACTTCTGCCTTGAGGAAGTCGAAGAAGTCAGCTGTAGGCTCCTTGGAATCGAGAGTGAAAGGATTCTTGCCTTCTGCTGCGAGAGAAGGGTTGAATCTGAAGAGGTGCCAGTAACCGCACTCAACAGCTGCCTTTTCTCTGTTCTGAGCTACCTTAAGGCCGCCCTTGATACCGTGGTTGATACAAGGTGCATAGCAGATAACGAGGGAAGGTCCCTGGTAAGCTTCTGCTTCTGTGAATGCCTTGATGAGCTGGTTCTTGTCAGATCCCATAGCAACCTGAGCAACGTAAACGTAGCCGTAGCTCATAGCCATCA
>JAEFBA010000112.1 GCA_016292145.1 Saccharofermentans sp. | reverse complement strand
GAACCTTCCTTGCCGCACGCGCAAAGACCTGCCATCATAACACCTGCAAGGATTACACTGATAAGCTTTTTCATTTTCATTCCTCCTTAATCTGATCCCTTAAATCAGCCTTTTTTATTCATGCGTTAATCCGCATCTACTCTATAGACGAATAACGGATGCGATTTCTTCGCTATGTTTTCGAAAATTTTTTCGCCCGCGCAAAAAATATCGCACAGGGCTCGAAAAAAGGCTCTGTGCGATAGAAAAACGCCGTTTTATATAATTTTCGCCCCTAAAAAACGGGCTGTGCGATAGTGACCTAAAGAAGAATCAGTATATTTATGGTTCTACCTTATCCTTTCCAAACGTATATACGTCTCCATCTTTACTGTGGATATTCCAGGTGGTCGCTGATACATATCTTATTGAGCTGTAATACTCATCAGTGATCGACTGGATATTAGTTTTTGTGATCAGACCAAGATCCTTTTGTGGTATTCCTTTATCTTTACAGAATTGCTCGATTGCACGTCCCAAAGCCCAATCGTCATCGATCATCCAGATATGCTTATCATCATCAGGCATTGCTCTTCCGGAAACAACGCAACGCACATTAGTTATGATCAGGACGCCTGGTTCGAATGAATCGGAACCATTGTACTTCACATAAATTGTTCCCATGCCGTAATGGTATTCTTTGGGGCCTTCTGAAAGCCCTGTGGTGTCTTCAGGAGTAGCTTTCAGATAAGTGACATTGGCCACATTATCGTAGGAATACTGCTTCAGCTCTCTTATAGGAACATCAGCGGCTCTTTCTTTGGTTTCTTCTGTGATAACAGTCTCTGTCGGCTTCGGATTATTGTTTGCTACCACTGTGATGACTCCTGCGGTTGCGCCGATTGCAACCACGGAGGCAATGCTGCCTATCAGCACTTTTGTCTTAACAACATCTGCGCCTTTCTTGATTGCCACTTTGGCAACTTGTGTTCCGGCCTTTGCGGCCTGTGCTGATACGGACAGATTAGCGAGGGCAGCCGGCAAGGGCTTCAGTGCGACCTGCGCGGCTTCTTTTATAAAGAGCTGGCTTAAGAACGGTACAGCCATTGCATAGAGCTTCGTGTCATTATCTTTTTCATACTTCTCAACCTCCTTCTTGATCTTGTTTCTGGCAAAGTTGAGACGGCGTGATACAGTGCCTTCAGGCACGCCCAGTGCTCCGGCGATCTCTTTGATGCTCATGTCGTCAAAGTAGAACAGGATGAGTGTTCTTCTGATGTCATCAGACAACGAATTGTTGATGATGTTCATGACGATCTTTCTGGCATCTTCAGATTCGACAATGGAGTCCGGCAGGAAGTCTTCCGGAACTGCTTCGACACTTTCAAAGAACTCTTCGTCCATGGTGTCCGTTTTCGAAAGCTTAATACGGTCCAGACACTTGTTGGCGGCAGTCTTTTTGAGCCAGGATGTGACCTTGCTCTTATCCTTGATCGAGTCGTAGGATTCGATCAGAGCAACGAAAGTATCCTGCACGATGTCTTCTGCATCTGCTTCATTCTTAAGAAGTGAGAATGCAGTCCAGTACACCGCCTTGTATGCTTCGTTGTAGATCTGCCCAAGTTCCTTGTCTGTCATTTGCTGTCTCCTTTTCTGTCCGCATCTGCTCTATAGACGAATAGCTGATGCGGATTCTTCGCGCCGGGAGGGACATTCTTATGAGAAATACGGTAATTCAGGCGGAATAAAATGCACGTAAACCGCTTAAATTCATCCCCACGGAAGAATTATAACATCAATTTATCCGGCAGGAACACAGGCTTATCGATCTGAGATCACACCTCAACAGTAAACAGCGCGTGAAAGTATTTCTGCCTTGCCATCAGCTCATCGAAAGTCCCCTGCTCTTCGATCCTGCCGTTCTTCATCACGAGGATCTTGTCGTATCTCTTCATGAGCTTCTCATCGAGCGAGTGCGTGACGACGATCCTCGTGAGTCCTGTAAGATCAAGGATGTCGGAAGAGACCTTGTAAGCTGTCTGGGAATCAAGCGCCGCAGTTATCTCGTCAGCCAGGAGGACAGATGAATCCTTAAGAAGGCTCCTGGCAATGGAGATCCTTTGCTTCTCGCCGCCTGATAAGCCGCTGCCGTTCTCTCCGCAGAGATAATCTTCGCCGCGCTCCTTTATAAGTTCACCGAGATTTGCGCGCATCACCGCCTGCTGCACCTTATCTTCAGGGAAATCCCTGAACATCGTGATGTTGTCCTTTATGGACGAATTGAACACGAACACGTTCTGCTGTATCGATGCCACCTGATCGAAAAGAGAATCCGACGATGAATCCTTAAGATCAGCATCGTCCCAGCTTATCTTTCCGCTGTATTCGGCACCGCATGCGCCGGACAGGATGAGGTTAAGAAGAGTGGATTTGCCGCTTCCGGAAGAGCCGACGATCGCATAGGATTTTCCGGCTTCGAAATCGACTGATATATCGTGAAGGATCTCTTTGCCTTCTTCGTAGGAGAAGGAGACGTTCTTGAGGGAGATGCTTTTCGAGAGCGTGGAAAGTACTTTATCGCCGCCTGTATATGAACTCTTCTCCAGTGCTTCAGAGACCTTCCTGATCAGGGCATCCGAAGCTTTCCTGCCGGCAAGAAGGCCGGGAAGCTCGGCGACCGGTGCTACCACAAAGTTCATGAGGTTTACGAACATCATGACGTTGCCTGCCGAAAGCCCCTTGCCAGAGAGTGCGAGATACGCGCCGACAAAGAAGACCGTGAGCTGTGCGGACATGCCTGACAGCTGGCTTAACGTATCGATGAAGATGCGGAGCCTCGTCCTTTTGAATTTGGAAGTCTCAAGCTTCGCGTTCTCCTTGGAGAACAGACCTGATACGGCACCTTCTGCCCTGAAAGTCTTCACGACAGAAAAGCCGTTAAGGCAGTCGCTGTTTGTAGCTGTAAAGCTCTTGTTGCCGTCTGATACTTTCACTTCCCTGACAGCGAGTTTCTTACCCGACAGGAGCGATACAAGAAGCGGAACGAACGTCACGCCGATTGCGACGGCCGTCAGCAAAGGCGAATAGAAGATCATGAGAGCGAGCGCAAAGAAGAATGAGGATGCCCTGTATACGAACCAGAATTCCTTGTCCAGATAATTCGTTTCTATCGCAGTGCAGTCATTCGTCAGCGCCGAGAGATAAGTTGCCGTGTTCTCGTTCCTGAATGACGTGATGTTCTTCTCCGTGAGCTTGCGGAAGAGCATATCCTTATAATTCTGCATCGCCTTCTTCACATATCTGGGCTTTGCATAGTAGTTCAGGAAAGATGCGAACAGGAAAAACACAGCGACTGCCCAGGAGATCCATAAGAGCTGCATTATGCTGTAATTTCCTTTGCCGGCTGCCGTATCCAGGAGCTCGCCCAGGATCCACGATATGCCCATGCACATCATGCCGGAGAGAAGTGCTCCAACGACTGAAAGGATATAATTGGCGTGGTTGTCCCTATGGAACTGAGACTTCAGTTCCACATATAAGTTTTTTGTCTTCATGGCTGATTCCTTTTTTAGGTTTTTATTTTTTCGCGAACGCTGTGAATTTCTTGTCGCCTATCAGATCAAGAACCGTATGGATAGTTTCATTGCCGGTCCTTCCGAGCATCGTAAAAGTGCTCGTCTCGTACGAGATGTCGAACAGCTTAATGATATCCGCATTATCGTCAGGCGCGGCGTCAAAGTACTCCGCAATCCTTTTGGCTTCATCAATAAGTTCTTTGGCATGGGCCTTGTCGCCGGTCATGAAATACGCATAGCTTTCCGAGATCATAAAAGCGGCATTTGTCTTATCAAAGAAGCACGGTTCGTCGTTCTTCCTGAGACTTTTCAGAGTGTCTATGCTCCATCTCGCGACGGTTTTTGCGCGCTCCCAGTCATGGCGGTTGCAGTAGTAATATAAAAGACCCATGGAGGTGTTGTTAATATCGGCGATACTGTCCCAGAAAGCAGTCGCCAGCTGGTTCAGGCATGCATTGTCCGTCTCCCCTTTAAGAGCCGTAAGCCAACCGATCTTGGAATTGAAGACTCCCGCCTCGTTGTTCTTCTTCATCATTTCCAGAGCCTTGTCCCTGTCGTTGACAAGGAAATTCAGGAGCGCAATGTCGCCTATTATCGCGAGTTTGCCGTATTTGGGATTTATATCGTGCGGCACTATTCCTAATGCTTTCTCGAAAAGCTCGATCGCACGTCTCATCCACCCGTTATTACGCTCTTCCATACCGAACGTCAGATATATCTTCGCCGACGCCACGAGCACGCTAAAATCGTTCGGGTATTTGGTCAGCGCCTTCTCTGCAAACTCCAGCCCGGCCCTGTCCTTTGAGACGATATACCCGTAGATCTGATCCGTTATGGAGCGCTTGCGGTTCTCTGCCATCTCATAACCTAATAAGTTATCCACGGAGGTGTCGAAAAGATCCGCGATCCTGACCAGCATCTCCAGTTCCGGCGACGAGAGCCCCGCCTCCCACTTATAGACCGCACCAGCCGTAACGCCCAAAGCATCGGCCAGCGCCTCCTGCGTGAGCGAGCGCTCCTTCCTCATTCTCTTCAAGTTTCCTGCAAGTTTAATATCCATGTTGATCTCCCCTGTCTGCTGTCTTTCGAGCTTTGTCCTTTGACCATATGATAGCGGATGGGAGCTTCGATTTGAACTGATTACTAATACTAATTGGATTTTATTTTTCCTACCGTTGGTATGAGTTGCACCGAATTCCAGGCGGAATCCCGGGCGGCGCCGGATGTTTTGCCTGGAGTTTGTCCACCTTGGCGCCTAGCCCGCGCACCCCACCAATACACAAGCGGGCCGCCTCGCTTGAGGTGACCCGCTAATTGGTGCTCTATTCCATGCTCCCCGTCTTACATGTTCTCGAAATGGAACTGTTCGGTCAGGTTCTCGATGTCTTCTTTTGATATGGATCTGAGTTCGCCGTCGTCGTCCCAGGGGAGGACGTTGATCGATACAAAGCTGTTCTCGAGATTTGCGGAGATGATCGCTTTGCAGAACCCGTTGTCAGTAGGATTGTATGCAATATTGACCGTTACGCCGCTCTTGGTCGTGTATGTCCACTGCTCGTACTTTTCGATGCTGCCGGCATTGAGATATACGGTATCAAAATAGCCTTTCATACATCTTCTGATCTGGAAATGGATTCCGTTATACGATGAGTCCAGCTGGAATGTTCCGTCAACGTACTGGTATCCGCCGCCCTCGACGCCGTCAGCGAAGAGATCGACACCGAACTTCTCTTCAAGGATC
This sequence comes from Saccharofermentans sp., assembly GCA_016292145.1. GTDB lineage: Bacteria > Bacillota > Clostridia > Saccharofermentanales > Saccharofermentanaceae > Saccharofermentans. Next base: position 1,905 of record JAEFBA010000112.1, on the reverse strand, counting down.
TTCTCGTCGGCATCGTCACATCCGGTGTGAAGCTTAAGTTTGTACTTGGCGCATATCTCGTCGATCTTGTCAGCCATCTCCTGAGAATAAACGCCGTAATCACCGTACTTTTCCGCAAACGGGTCTGTGCCTGTGCGCTTTGTTTCCGCATCGAAAGCATCGAGGATCTTAAATTCCCTGTCGTAACTGTCATCGAATGCGATCCATTCTTTGGTCGCCTGGTACTCGGGAGAATCGGGATATCCCTGAGAGGAAACGAACTCGCGCTGAGGTACTGAATTCTTGATGTCTTCTTCTATCGAAGGACCCCAGGAACTCTTTCCGAAGGATAAGTTTGCCAGGCCGCCGTTAATTGCTGCAAATGCGGTGGCTCCCAATGCTGCAACGACTGCGACAGCAATGCCTACTGTAAGTATGGTCTTTTTTGAACTTCTCTTTTTATTTGATGCGTTTTGAATCTTCATTCTCGTCAACTCCTTTATCCTTTCAGAGGAGACGACGGAATTTTCTTCCATCCGGACAGAAGAGTCTTCAAAGTTTTCCATCAGATCATATATATTGACTTTCATCTGTATCGCCTCCTTTATATTCGTTGAGGATATGACGTAATCTTTCGCGTCCGCGTTTAAGCTTGGTCTTGACCGTGGATGGATTCATCTGCATTTGTTTTGCGATCTCCGATACACTCTGGCAGTAATAGTAGAACCGTAAGAAGATCTCTTTGTCCGGCTGCGTCATGGAATAAACCGCTTTCCTGACCGCCAGATCCTGATCTTCTTTTGCGACTCTCTCGAACTCCGTATCATCATCTAAGATAAGAATGTCCTCATCCAAAGGAAGCTCCGATACCTTGTCCCGCAATTTCTGCATGGAAAGGCTCCTTGCCACGCGGCTCAAATACCCTTTAATGTTCAGAGGATATAGATTTGCCGCAGAGCTCCATAAGGTCACGAAAACATCCGCCGTGACTTCTTCGATATCCTCATGACTCATGGAGTCCTTAAGGATATTGCTTACTACGGTTCCCACATAAGCACTGTAACGGTCTATAAACCATTCCAGGGCTTCCTGATCCCCTGACTTAAGTAAATTAAGCGCTTTTGCTTCGTTCACAAGTCTCACCTCAAAGTTATTCTGAACGGCCGTTCACCTATATAAGTGCAGTTTTGGTTCCGTTGGTTTCACTTTTTTCGCAAATTTCTCGAAAAGCTTTCCATATTACGATACTCTTTTATACTTCATAGTTGACAAATAATCGATCTAGTTCTATCATATGCACAGAACATTTGTTTGTTGTTTGGGGAGCCCGAAAGATTTCAGAATTGAATGAAATCTTTGCTGCATATAAGAAATTATCCTTCACTGATCATATTGTGTTTTAAACGCCCCTTTCCAACAATGTAAATGCACATGATGACAATTTAAAGGGCTTCCTTATTGAAACACGTTTTGCCGATGGTAATGCATGTATCTATTGCGAAGGCTCTTATGTCGTTAAGAACGGAAGTGTAAAGATTGTACTCAGTATTTGTAGTTCTTGTTAGATAAAGAATCACAAAGAAACAGCAGAAGAATGTTCTGTCTCGGTTACCACTGTATTTTACTGGCGACATAAGATACTAGATGCTTTGAAGGAAGTAACAATACATAACAGCGATATATCGGCGAGACAACCGCTTTCATTCGTCACTTAGAGATAAGGGGTATGTAACATGATACTCTCGGAAGAACACAGAATAAACAAACATAACAATAAGAAGCTTCTTCACGAGATAGACGATTACTGCTATAAAGTGAAGAACCTTTCCAACAGCGTCAACTACCTGATAAAGCAGTGCTACCGCATTCACACGAAGATAAAGAACGGTAAGACTCTAGAAGAATGGGAAGATGAACTTATCAGAG
>JAEFBA010000111.1 GCA_016292145.1 Saccharofermentans sp. | reverse complement strand
GAATATATCTCCTTGAAAAGATCGATATCTTCACTGCCAAGATCCCTTACGAGATAAGGCTCATCGAATTCGATCGTCTTCGCGCCGACTGATGCAAGAAGTGATACGAGCTTGATATATTCGGCTGTAAGGACTGCATAAACGTCGGAGATCTTTTTCGAGCCCGTGAACTTAGCGAGCTTTAAGAATGTGAAAGGTCCGATAAGAGCAACCTTGGTATCAACGCCCAGTTCCTTTGCCTCAACGAATTCATCGAGGGGCTTGGAACCTGTAAGAGCGATAACCGTATCATCGTCGATCTCAGGTACGAGATAGTGATAGTTTGTGTTGAACCACTTCTTCATTGCAAGAGCCTTTACGTTGCCCTTCTCACCCTGATAACCTCTTGCGAGCGCGAAGTATGTCTCAAGCCCGGAAAGGCCTAAGTCCTTATATCTCTGCGGGATTACATTGAACAGGAATGCCGTATCAAGAACGTTGTCGTAGAAAGAAAAATCATTGGAAGAGATATATGTGATTCCTGCTTCCTTCTGCTTAAGAAGATCTTCTTTTCTGATATTCTTTGCAACGTTCTGAAGTCCCGCTTCATCAAGTTCGCCGTTAAAGAACTTCTCTGAAGCGAACTTGAGTTCCCTGTCCTTACCTATTCTCGGATAACCGATTACCGATGTGTTCATTTCAATATCCTCCATACTTGCGGTTTTTATTGATTGCGAGTATATGCCCACTGAACCGATAGGTAAAATACATATAATTGCCGTTTGTCTATAGATTTAATCTATGGTAAGTGCTAAAATCGAGAAAATTCCTATCTACGAAGGAGAGCTCCTCATGACACTCAAACAGCTCCAATACATAGTAACTGTCGCAGAAGAAGGCAATATCACCAGTGCCGCAAAGAAACTCTTCATTGCCCAGCCAAGCCTCACTGCCGCCATCCGCGAACTGGAGAATGAATATAACGTCACGATCTTCTCGAGATCCAATAAAGGCATCAAGCTCACGCCCGAAGGCGAGGAATTCTTAGGCTACGCAAGACAGGTATTGGACCAGACGGAACTCATCGAAGAGCGTTATGCCGGAAAAGGATCCGGCAAGCTCAAATTCTTCGTATCTTCACAGCACTATTCCTTTGCTGTCGAAGCCTTCGTGGAACTCCTTAAGGAAAGCGGTGCGGACAAATACGAATTCCATATGAGAGAGACACAGACATTCAACATCATTGACGATGTTGCACACTTAAGATCTGAGATAGGGATCCTTTACTTAAATAAGTTCAATGAAGAAGTCATAAGGAAGACGCTTAAAGATAACAACTTATCCTTTACGCCCTTATTCAAAGCCAAGCCTCACGTCTTCATAGGAAAGAACTCTCCTCTGGCGAAGAAGAAATACCTGACTTTAGAAGATCTAAAGCCTTATCCCAGGCTCTCTTACGAACAGGGCAGCCATAACTCTTTTTATTTCTCGGAAGAGATCTTAAGCACAGTCGACTGCGACAAAGAGCTCGTCGTCCTTGACCGTGCGACATTATTCAACATGCTTATAGGTCTTAACGGCTATACGATCTGCAGCGGCGTGATTAATGAAGAATTAAACGGCCCCAATATCATTGCCAAGCCTCTTAAGGTGGACGATTACATGGAGATTGGATATATACTTCCTATGTCCATAAGGCCGTCGCACATGACGCTGGAATATATAGATATCCTTAAATCACTGACAGCGTGATCAGTCTACGATCACATTCTGTCCGCTCCATATGAGCTTCCCGGTCTGTGCATCGACTTTAGCACTATATGTAATTACCTCGCCTGCTTTGGAATATTTGATCTTCCAGATAAGCGTTGCTTTTTCTCCATCTATGTCGATCATTAACTCTTCACTGAAGATCTTTTCATAATCGCCGATAGCAGCAATAGCAGCATCCTTATCGACAGCCGGATCGGTAGAAATATCGATCGGAACATAATAGTTAATAAAGCCGTTTGTGTTTCCTTCCAGGTCAGTTGTTAGAGTCAGCATAATGCCATTGACAGGGACGGAATTATGGACCTGGTTAAAGACAAAATAGTAGCATGTATCATCCTTGATGATGTGATCGATCTTCAATTCTTCGAAAACATTCTCGCATCCTATGAGCTTATGGATTCCGTGTATTGCGAGCAGTGCATCTTCAGGAGAATCGACCTTAAAGTCTATGATGGATCCGATGACCCTGGTCACATACCCTTTCTTATTCACATAGATCTTGCAGTCTTCAATGATGTCATTGTAAAAATATATCTGATCGGGTTCATCATTGATATAAATGTCATCTGGAGTGAGATGGTCATTAGCGGTTTTAATAACTCTGACTTCGAAATCCTTCTCCTTCTCTTCACCGTCAACAGTTAATGTTGCTGTGAGAGTTACAAGGCATGAGCGTTCAGCAGGTCTTATTACTGTCCCGTCCGGCTTTACGACACTCTCGTCACTGCTTTTCCAGGTTATGTCAGTTGAACCCATTTTTGCCGGGAGTTTCAGATCATGCCTCACACAAAGAGCCACGTCACCTTCCGCATAGCCTATCGCGAGATCACCATAAGGACTCTTGCCGGTATATTCCGGTTCAGTCTCCACAGTGGTCTCTTCCGTAGTCTCAGTTGTCGTCGTAACGGTAGCAGTTGTTGTAGTTTCAATTATCTCAGTTGAAACTTCACCGCTTTCTTCTGTTTGAGATGAGCACCCGGAAACACCTAACACAAAAGCTGCGGTCAGCAGACAACACATAATCTTTTTGTTCATCTTCAGTTACCCCATGCCATCTGAAATGCCTTCGCTTACCACTTAAAGAGTAGCATGCGGGAACTGTCTTCAACAGGGGACAAACTCTATGATGTTTACCGCTAAATTATGCTTCTGCTCACTTATTCAGCAATCGATGGTAACTGCCTTCTTTTATATGTCTTCCGTCATTGGCAAGCTCCATGCAGGGCAAAGTGCAGGACCCCTTCTTTCTGTCCATTCTGAGGATTGTAATGCCTGTAAACTCCATGTGCAGTAATGCACAGACATAAGGGAACGGCAGATTCATGATGTGTGCGATCGCCACACTCGACGAACCGCCATGGCAGAAAAACGCGACAGTGCGGTGGTATTCTTCTTCGATCAGGTGTTCGTAGTAAAGACCGTTTCTCTTGTAGCCATGTTCTTCAAGCCACTCATCGATACCCATGCTAACAGTTTCAGCACAGCCAACGACTTTATTATCTTTGAAAAATCTATTTGTACACCAGTCAGGGCTATTTAAGTCCATTCCGAGTCTTGCCATCTCATCGGCAATATCCCATGGATGTCCGTCTGCGAAAAGCTTTTCTCCGGTCTTGCTTCCCCATGTAACTTCACGCATAAAGTCAACAGTCTTAACGGGCAGCCCCAACAATTCAGCAGTAGGCTTTGCCGAATTAACAGCTCTTCCATTAGTGGAAGACCATATCTCATCTATGTTTTCATCCTTAAGTCTTTGGGCAACTATCTGAGCCTGCTTAAAACCGGTCTCTGTCAGAGTGTCATGCTCGTAATCCGGTTCGCCATGACGTATGAATATAATTCTCATTTTCCGCGCTTTCCTATTTTTCTTCTATGACAGATGATATCAGTCTTACAGCCTCATTGACACCGTTTTCTGAAGCAATCTTAGAAGAGAGCTCATCGGCATTTCTCTTCTTAACGTCATATGTGCTGTTAAGTTCTTCAATCGCAGCAATGATGGTCTGTTCGGAAAGGTCCTTTGCCTTGACATGCTTTGTCGCAACATCTTTCTTCTCTAACTGCATCGCAAAGCCAAGCTGGTCAAGAACATGCGGCACCGGAATGGACGGAACACCATAGATCATGGATGCCGCAGTGGTGCCAAAACCACAGTGATGGATGACACATTTTGCATGACGGAAAAGCCAGCTGTGCGGGATGCTTCCGACGGCGATCATGGAATTTGGGAGTTCATAGTTTTCGAGCGTTTTCTTAAAGCCTTGAATGACCGCCCTCTGCCCTGTTTTCTTAAAAGCGTTTACGAACATATCGAGCTTGGCCTTATCAGCAGCGGTCTCAAATGACATCGCGCCTAATGCAAGGACTATCGGCTTCTCACCGCTTTCTATAAATGACTTGAGCTTCTCATCCGGAGTATATTCCTCGTTCTCATCGTACCAGTATCCGCAAATGACGTTCTTTGCTTCCCAGTAAGGATTTCTGTCGATCACATACTTGCTTATCGGAATGAGATTGAGCTTATCCGACATCTCTTCATCTGCAGACTTAACCGGCTTTAAGCCATAAATCTTGCGAATCTTGTTTGTGGGCTTTGCTGCCTGCTTTGAGATAAAGCTACCAATAAGCTTTTCCGTGAATTTCTGCTTTCTGAGTTTCTCACCGATCATCTCGGTCTGGAGCGTTACATTTACCTTCGGAATGCCAAGAACGCCTGCCTCCACGGCGCCCATCTGGCTGTGGGTGACGATAATAAGATCCTTGCCCTTGCAGATCTCATATACCTCTTTGGATGAGCCCTCGATTATCTTCATTATGAAGTTCATCGTCTTAAGGATGCTCATCACAGCATTCTTTGATCTGCCGCGGATAATGCTCGTCTCTTCCTCAATATCTATGTCAGGTCCGACAGGCTCGAAATGAACTCCGAAGCTCTCCACGAGTTCTCTCCAGCACGGGTGCGTACCCAAGGTAACATCGTAGCCGGCCTTCATCAGGCCCTTCGAAAGATAGATATACGGCTGGACATCCCCTCTGGTGCCCATCGTAAACATCGCGATCTTCTTCACGCCATGAACCTCCTTGTCATGAGGTTATGGACTTCATCGTAATATGCCTTCTTGCGCTCTTCCGTAAGGTCGCCGTTAAGAAGATATTTGAATGTGAGCATCGTCATGTAGGAATAGTATTCCTTTACTATCCATTCGACGTCTTTCTCCGGGATAATGCCTGCAGCACCAAGCTTTTTAAATATATTCAGCTGTATCTCATAAGGGTCCGTGAACAGGGTCTTCTCATAAAGTGCTCTGATCTCTTCGTTGTGGAACTGCTCTATCATCATGAGCCTTAACATAAGGTTGCAGAACGGATCGAAAAGATAACTGTCGATCATGTATGAATCCGTGACCTGAAGACTTATGTCTTCATTCTTCCTGCCCTTCTTCCCGGGCATCTCAGAGATCTCATCAACATGCGCAAGAAGTCCTTCTATATGTGAGGTGAACTTCTTGATAAGCGAATCCAAAATATCTTTTTTATTCTTGAAGTGATAGTAAAGCGTGCTTTCCTTGATGCCTACTTCACCGCATATATCTCTGATCGATACGGCCTCATAGCCTCTTTCCGAGAACATGTGAAGCGCAACATCCATTATCTTATCCCTGGTGTTCATAACAAGACCTCTCTAACGATTGTTAGAGAGATTTTATCTAACGACTGTTAGATTGTCAATGGAAGGTTTTATTCTATATCGGAAGAACCCTTCTGTGATTCAAGTTCCTTGATCTTCTTGGCCTTAGCCATAAGCTCCCTGTTGAGCGTCATGTTATAGCGTTCGATGTCTTCGACACGCTCCTGATGCTCGGTATCATCCGTGATCTCCAAAAGGAACCCTCTCTTCTGATTGCCGTCGTAAAGATCACCGACGTGAACCAGGTAAATGAATTTATCCTTGTGGAACGGATGGTCGATAGACATCTTTTCTGTCGCATACTGCTCGATCCACTTATCGAAGGATTCGCGGAGAGTATCGTCAGTGATCACATGGTCGGCCGGTGTTTTCGCGAGCTCGGGAAGGAAACGCTTGGCAACGTCAGAAGAACTCAGATATTTCTTGTTGAAATCAAGAGCGATATAACCGGTCTTGCCCTCGTTCTGAATGGAGCTTAAGACGAGATCGTCAACCTGATAAAGGCCAATGTGGTTCATGATAAGGAGGAATCCGATCTCATCGACCAAGTCAGCTAATGCCATCCACTCGATCTCCTTCATGACCATACGTCCGATGAAGTAGCAGAAGATCGAGAAGATCTGCATGAATGCTGCAATGGCAAGATCTCTTTTGGAGATGTTGGGCTTCTTAAACCAGCCGTAAGCAAGGACCACCAATGTCGCGATCAGGAAAAGGCCGATCATAACATAAAAGAGAATATGCAGAGGGCCGTATTCCTTGATAAGGATCGTTATCCCGTACCTTTGCTCGATAGTAACGCTCTTATAGAAGACCTGGCTGTATCCTGCCGAAAACGCGAGGCAGTAAACTGCAGAAGCGATAAGGATCAGGATGAAGTTGACAAACCTCGGTACCTTTATCTGGCAGATCGAAAGAACGATCATCATTCCGACGAGCGGGAAAAAGCATCCGCCGACATAAAGTCCCTTGTAGACTATCAAGGCTTCCCTTACATCCTTTGATACAGCAAGGAGCACGTAACAGACATGAGACAGCAATGCCAGGAGATAGACCAAGGCATAAAGCACAGGATAATAGCTGCGCCTGTTCCAGAAGAAAAGCACACAGCACGCCAAAGAAAGCACACAAATGATAACGTAAAAATTCAGGACCATTGTGCGTTAACCCCCTAATACAAACTCAAAAAGACACCTACAATAACTTAAGTAAAAAGGAATAACAACAGTCGGATTTCTGCGATTATCGCAAATTATAACATAAGAAAAAGCAAACTATTTTTTGATTCTTTTCGTCAAATCACAGAGATTTTGACCGATTTACAGATCAAAAATACTAATCTGCTTATCAGGAAGATCATTCATGAATCTGAAGCACTCATCCATATCGCTGATGATCCCGTTCTCTCTGCACATTCTTCTAAAGATCTGCATCAGTCTTTTGGCATCCGGACTGGGCACATTATAGGCGTTACCGAATGTATGAATATATTTTTCCTTAAGACCCGGGAAATGCTTATCAAGGGCAGCATAGAAGTATTCCCTGTCGCCGTCTCTTAAGGTCACGCCCATGTCTGGACATATTATGCCCTTTACACCTACACGCACACATTCATTGACTATGGCAGTGATATTCTCTTCAGTGTCATTTATGAACGGCAGAATGGGTGTCATCCAGACTATGGTCGGAATACCGCGCTTATGCATTTCTTCAAGCACTTCAATGCGTCTTTTTGTATTGCAGACATTAGGCTCCACTTTGCTGCAGAGATCATC
>JAEFBA010000001.1 GCA_016292145.1 Saccharofermentans sp. | reverse complement strand
TCGTAGCGGGAATAAGCTCTCTCGTCAGATGCTGATGTCATAATTGCAGCCTGCCTTTCATGCCTTAAATAGTTTCTGTGTCGTCTTCATCTATAAGGTCACTGATCTTCATCTGGCTTGCGAGATCTTGCAGTCTCGAAGTCGAATTGATCAGGTCGTAAATAGATTCGTCTGTGTTAAGTGCGTCGATGATACGTCCCATGTAAGGAACCATATCAGCCTGGATGTACCATTCGCGTGTCTGAAGTTCATCGGGTGCATAAATAAGGTTTGTCGTACAAATGCACTTGATCGTTTTCTTGGCGAATGCTTCATCAAATACCTCAAGACCGTTGGTGAAGAGCGCAAAGGGAGCCATGCAGTAAATATCCTTAGCTCCTGCAGCTTTAAGCTGTTCAGCGGTCCTGAGCATAGTGTTGCCTGAATTTATCATGTCATCGATAAGGAGGATATCCTTGCCCGTGACATCTTCTCCCAGATATTCGAAGATCTTTCCGTTCTGGCCGGGCTTGCCGGTATATTTCCTGTAGAACAGGCTTAAAGGAAGATTCAGGTGAGATGCGTAAAAAATAGCCCGCGATACACCTGTCTCATCAGGGCTTACCACGAGCGTATGATCCTTATCCAGCTTGAGGGTATCAAAACAATTCAAGAGGGTGGAGGTCATCTTGAATTGACAACGCGGCATCTCGATCGACATGAGGGGTACCGCATTTTCAATTCTGGCATCGTGGGGATCGAATACAATGAGGTTCGATACGCCCAGTTTGTAAAGCTTCTTGAGAACGTCTGCACAGTCGTATGATTCTCTGTGTGATTCAAGCTTCTCGCGTCTGCCTTCGTAAACGAAGGGCATGATGACATTGATCCTCTTAGCCTTGCCCTTAAGTACGGAAAGGATCCTTAAGAGGTCCATATACTGGTCATCAGGGGAGATGACATGGGTTCCTTCGAGGAGGTCGAGCTCCATGTTGTGGGAAAGAACGTCGGTAATTACGAAAATATCGTGACCTCTGACGCTCTCGCCAATGGAGAACTTGCCTTCACCTGTCTGGAATCTGATAAGTTCTGTATCGAAAATATAGTTGTCACGAGCATAACCCGGATCATTTGCATACCTGTTCTCGGGTCTTAATGCACGGCGCTTCCTCCTGACGGAAAGGTCGTCAGAAACGGCTTTAACGAATTCTTTATTGGAAGTATGCGCAATAATCCCGATAGGGCCGAAAGGTGCCAAAGTAATAGGCTTAAAGTCTTTATTGACTTCTAAGTCACTCATGGCAACAAGATACCCCCTAAAATGAAGCTAATTAAATGATATCTAAGTAAAAAAATATTTCAAAGGACTGTCATACAAAAATTTGCACGAAAAGTAATAAAAAGATTGTTCATTATTTGCATACCTCATCAGATAGGGCCTGCTTTAAATCATTTATTCCTGCTTTTTGCGGATTGGTCTCACTCGAAGAAACCGCGAAAATACGGGCTTCTTCGGCAAAATCAAGACAATTTGACATCATCTGAAGCTGCTTCCTGACCTGCTGGGCAGAAAGCTTGTCGCATTTTGTGAAGACCAAAAAGTATGGAAGCCCTACGCTGTTGAGGTAATTTAACATTCCGATATCGTCATTTGATGGTTCATGCCTAATGTCTATCAGCAAAAGAACAAGGTCGATGCCTTTTCTAACCCTGAAATAGTTGTCGCAAAGCTCGGAAAAGCCTTTGGACTTGTCTTTCGAAGCCTTCGAAAAGCCGTAGCCCGGAAGGTCTGCCAGGATCGCCTGGCTGTCCATGTCAAAATAGATGATCTGCTGGGTCTTACCCGGCGTCTGGGATACTCTTGCAAGTTTCCTGTTCCCGCCGAGGGCGTTAACAAGGGAAGACTTACCGACATTGGATCTGCCGGCAAGAACGATCTCCGGGAGTGTCTCGTCAGGGAGGTCTTTTGTAGAAGCACAGGTCTTAAGATATCTGATCTTTCCGTAATTAATTGCCATGTATATAACTCTGTCCAAAGTGTTGATCTTGTCGTATTTTGTCGGTTTTCCTGTAGATCTTGTCGCGAAAATCGAGACGAAAACCGACAAGGGTCCGCATTAGAATTTTAACATGAACGACTTTTATGGCAAAACGTCCGGATATCCGGGGCGGCGGAGTGCAGCAGAACGCCTTATGAACCTGATAAGATCCCGTTTGTGTGATCTTGCAGGTCTTGAGCAGGCCGTGACAAGAAGGCCGCTTCTGATCCCTGCGATATTGCTTACGGCGTGCTGTATACTCAGTTTCCTGACTGAGTCGGTGATCCCGGCTGCAGTAATGAGCGTGTCTATAGTATTTGCAGGAGTCTTCCTCAGGCGGTTTAAGAGGGCGGCAAATGCAGTGTTTCCGGCTATCCTGATCTGTCTGATCTTCATAAATAGCGGATTTTATATTTCTTCCAGGCTTAATGCGCGTGAAGACCTGAATAACACTGAATTCCTGTGCCGTGTCACATCTGTTTCCCGTGATATGTCAGGTGACAGGGATATTGTCGTAAGACTGGAGGGAGGCGCTTTAAGCGTCCTGAAATACTATGGAAATGATCCTGCGTTTAAGTCTGTTAAGCCGGGAGACATCCTGTCTTTGCAGGGGAAGATCAAGGAACCTCGTAAAGCCGGCAATCCCGGCGAATTTGATTACCGCGGATACCTTAAGAAACAGGGCGTTTTGTATGTGATAACCTGTGACAGTTTTGATGTTTTGAAGAGCTCCTTTGGGGCAGGGATGACAGGTTATATACAGAATTTCTTTTTCGAGCTCAGGGAAGAGGCCTTAAATGCCGTATCATCAGCATTTGACGGCTCTTCGAGAGCACTTGCGGCTGCTGTCTGCACAGGTGACAAATCACTGATCGGCGAGTCTGTCAGGCGCGACTTCAAGATGTCATGCTGCTCGCATCTGCTGGCTGTATCGGGTACGCATTTTTCAGGCTTCCTTGTCTGTCTTCCGATGGTGCTCAATGCCTTAAGATTAAAGCGTAAAAGCGCATTTGCCGTGCATACTCTGTTCTGCATACTCATAGGCTCTTTGACCGGCTGGGGTGATTCGGTCACGAGGGCGGCGATAATGAGTATTTGCCTGTTTGCCGGGAGAGACTGGCTGTCTTCATTGTGCCTTGCGTCCGTCGTGATGACTCTGGCAGATCCGTTCTGCCCATTGTCATCAGGCTTTCAGATGAGCTTTTGCGCAGTGCTTGGAATAAAGGTCTGCAGCGGGAAACTGACAGAACTTCTTATGCGTCTTCATTTGGGCGGGAAAATATCTTCTGTCTTGGCTGCCGCGGCAGGTGCTGGCCTTGGCATGCTTCCGTTCTGGTCAGAGATCTCGATGAGGCCGGATATTGAACACATCCTCATTCAGATCGCGGGTTCCTTCATCGCCGGGCTTGCCTGCACATTCTTTATTCCGTGCGTTTTCCTATGCCTTTTGATGCCTTTCTGGTCCGCTTATCTCTCATCTCCGCTCCTCTTGTGCATCAAGGCGCTCGAAAAGCTTGTGAAGTACGGCTGCAGGCTGAGCGAACAGAGCGGGGCGCCGGTCCATCTGCCTAAGGCATTACTTATGGTTTCTGCGGTAACTTTATTCATGTTTTTCCTGCCGCCGGGCATGTTAAGACGCATTGCCCTGAAGATCATCTGTCCTGTTCTTGCAGTAATTGTCGGATTCAATGTGTTTTATTTTATCAACAAGTCTTACTGCAGGGTGGTCTTTGCAGATGTCGGCCAGGGTGACTGCTGTCTGATCATGACACCTGAGAGCACCTGCCTGATCGATGCCGGAACTTACGAGGAAGGTGCCTCGACCGTAACGGATCTGCTCGATTATTACGGCATCAGCCGGGTCGACATTTGTGTCATGAGCCACTGGGATGTAGACCATTCGGGAGGGATAGCCGCGCTTTGTGTTCAGGGGAGGACAAAGAGGATAATCACATCCTATGTGCCCGGTCCGGATGACCGGGACAAGGATGTAAAGGATTTCTTCAAGTCCACAGGCCTGAACAGCAGCGAAAAGGCCATGTACTTAAGTCAGCTTGAACCTGCCCCGGCCGGCAGCAGGTTCTTCATATCCGAATCTGTATATATGGATGTCCTTTATCCTTATTCCGGTAAGGGAGGCGGCAATGAGGAGAGCCTGGTGGCCAGGCTCCACATAGAATGTGAGGATCCGGTGGATATCCTTTTCACCGGCGACATAGGCAAAGATACCGAAAAGCTCCTGATCGCAGATTTGCCTGACCTTGACTGCGACATCCTCAAAGTTGCGCATCACGGCTCTAAATATTCATCTACGGCTGAATTTATTAAGGCCTGTTCGCCTTCTGTCGCCGTGATCTCGGTAGGAGAGAACAATTTCTACGGGCATCCTGCCCCGGCAACTATAGAACGCCTTGAATCATATGGATGCGATGTGTTCAGGACCGATCTTGAAGGGGCGGTGGTACTGGAATATTGAACTGTATTTTATATATTTCTTTGCCATAAATTGTCCTATAAACCGCACTTGAAATTGTAATCTGTTTGTTATAATCGATTCTGTATGGGAATACAGGAAAGGACCGGCCAGGTGCCGGAGGAATGGAGAAACATGCATTTAAGACTACACAGATTATTAGTTACAGCAGCCGCAGCAGCCGTTGCGGCATCAATATCACTCGTATCCCTGACCGGATGCAGTATGCCGGGAGCAGGTGAAAGCTCTGATGCCAACATGCTCGAGTCTTCGGAGATTACCGAGACTGAGCCACAGGTCACACCCGAACCTACTGAGACACCGACACCTTCACCCAGTCCGACGCCGGCCAAGCCCCATATGGATATGCCGGAGGAAGACACCAAGGCTCCTATGTTTTTGAGCCTTCCCGAATCAGTGAGCATTAAGGTCGGCAATGAATTCAATATCCAGAAGCATATCGGCTACATTGACAACTGCGATGCTGATGTCGATATCACTGTAGACGGCGAGGTCGATACTTCCACAGTCGGAAGCTATCCCGTTACGATCACTCTTACCGATGATGCCGGCAATACCAAGACGGGCAGCATGACTGTCAAGGTCTATAAGCCGAGCAACAGCGGCGGCGGTGGCGGAGGCTCTGATACCCACACGACGCTTAAATACAGTGATTTCATGGCAAGATATCCTGACAGCGATATCGCTTACGGCATTGACGTCTCAAGATATCAGGGCGACATAGACTTTAATAAGGTTAAGGCTGCAGGCTGCGAGTTCGTATACTTAAGAGCCATGATCTATAACAATAACGAACTGGGAACAGACCGTAAGTTCGAGCAGTATTATGCGGATGCAAAGGCTGCAGGACTTAAGATCGGCGTATATTATTATTCCACTGACAGCACCATTGAGATGCTCCATGAGCATACGGCAGAGCTCCTTAAGGTGCTTAACGGCAAGCAGATCGATCTTCCTGTCGCATTTGACTGGGAGAGCTGGTGGAATTTCCAGAAATATAAGATGAGCATCGTTGATATCAACAACCTGTTCTATGAATTTGCGGATATCATGGCTCAGAACGGTTATAAGACCATTCTTTATGCGAGCAAGTATTATCTCGAGATCATCTGGGACCCTGCCGGTTACGATGTATGGCTTGCCCATTATGTTAAGCAGACCTCCTATGAGGGTGATTACTCCATCTGGCAGACAGGTTCGATCGGAAGGATCGACGGATGTTCTGAAGACGTCGATACGGATATCCTCTTTAAGAGCAAGTATCCTGAGGTCTTCGGCACCGGTTCGTCCGGCGGTGATACCGGAGAAGGAGATGTAGTTGGCTAAGCCGAAGGCATTGCCCAAGGGAGTCTTGAATTCCCGTCAGATGCTTGCAAAGATCAGCAAGGAAGCTGATTCTTTAGGGCTTGTCCTCTTATATGGCACTGAGGACTATATGCTCGACGGCGCTGTTTCCATGCTTAAGAAGTCATGCCTCGGCGAAGGTGCAGAGGACATGGACTATGCGGTAATAGATACCAGAACAGGCGATAAGTTCGATATGGGCAGGCTTGAAGAGCTTGTCTCCATGCCGCCTTGGATGTCGCCTAAGAGGCTTATAGTCATCAAGCAGTCGGGACTTCCGAACAGAGAGCTTTCCGATAAGGACCTTGAGATCTTAAAGGATATCCCGTCATCAGCGGTCGTAGTCTTTTTCGAGGAGACCGCAGACAGCAGAAAGAAGACATTCAAGGCCTTCCTGCAGTATGGCACCGTCGCATCGATGAGCGGATTTGAGGAAGACGAGCTCTCGGGCTGGATAAGCAAGAGATTTGCCAAAGAGAACATTAAGATCGGCTTTGAGGCCGCTAATTCAATGGCTTCGAGATGTGCAAACAACATGATGGAGCTTGTAAACGAGATCAACAAGCTCACGTTATACTGTCAGGGCAAGGGTTATTCGGAGATTACGCCCGACATAGTCGAGCTTTGCTGCCCGCCGGATTTGAGCGGCAAGATCTTCGACATCATGGACGCATGCGGTTCCGGCAACGCCAGTACTGCGCTTGGTACGCTCGATAAGCTCATTGCAAACAAGGAACCTCTTCCGAGGATAAGGGTTTCCATCGTCAATCACATAAAGGCTCTGATAATGGCAAAGGAAGCTGGAAATGCCGCAAGACTTGTCGACAGGACCGGCATGAACGATTTCAGGGCCAAAAAACTCGTTTCCCAGGCGCAGAATTTCAGCTTGAAGAGCCTTATCTCACTGTATCTTGCGGCATCGGACTCCGACAGTGAGTTTAAGCACGGTCTTATCGACGAGCGCTATTCGCTGGAGATAATCCTCGTTAAGGCATCTGCAAGGACCAACGTCTGAACCGACAGATTTTTTGTTGGTTTTCATTTGTTTTTTCCCCATTATCCTATTTGACGTTAGGGTACTAATGACTTAAAATCTTCTAGTATTATTTATAAGAATGGAGATCTTATGGCTAAGATTCAGATGAAGACCCCCCTCGTAGAGATGGACGGGGACGAGATGACAAGAATTATCTGGAAGCAGATAAAGGATATTATCATCCTGCCTTATGTTGATTTGAAGACCGAGTATTTCGACTTGGGCCTCAAGCACAGGGACGAGACAGCTGACCAGGTTACTATCGATGCAGCTAACAGGACTAACGAGCTCGGCGTTGCAGTTAAGTGCGCAACTATAACACCTAACGCCCAGAGAATGACCGAGTATAACCTCCACACGATGTGGAAGAGCCCTAACGGAACTATCAGAGCTATCCTTGACGGTACCGTTTTCAGAGCTCCGATCCTCGTTAAGGGCATCAAGCCTTTCGTTTCCTGCTGGGAAAAGCCTATCACGATCGCAAGACATGCTTACGGTGACGTTTACAGAGATACTGAGTTCCTTGTAGACGGTCCTGCAAGAGCTGACCTTGTTATCACATATCCCGACGGAAGACAGGAGAGCCAGACGATCTTTGAATATAAGGATTCCGGCGTTGTCCAGGGTCTTTACAACACAGATAAGTCCATCGAGGCTTTCGCAAGATCATGCTTCGAATATGCTTTGGATACAAAGCAGGACCTCTGGTTCGCAACAAAGGATACTATTTCCAAGAAGTATGACGGCCGTTTCAAGGAGATCTTCCAGAATCTTTACGATGCCGAGTATAAGGCTAAGTACGAAGCAGCCGGGATCACATATTTCTATACTCTCATCGATGATGCAGTTGCCAGAGTTATGCGTTCTTCCGGCGGATTTGTATGGGCGCTCAAGAATTACGACGGCGACGTCATGAGCGACATGCTTGCTTCTGCATGCGGTTCTCTTGCAATGATGACATCCGTTCTCGTTTCGCCTAAGGGCGTTTATGAGTATGAGGCAGCTCACGGCACGGTTACAAGACACTATTACAGACACCTTAACGGTGAGCAGACATCAACTAACCCGATGGCTACGCTTTTCGCATGGTCCGGAGCTTTGAGAAAGAGAGCTCAGCTCGATAACCTTCCTGAACTGGAGGCATTTGCCGATAAGATCGAGAAGGCTTCTATCGAGACGATCGAGGAAGGCACCATCACGGGAGACCTTAATAATCTTCTCGAGAATGACAACAAGAAGACGGTTACGACTGAGGAATTCCTCAAGGCAGTAGCTGCTAAGCTTTAATATTTTGGAGGGAAATCAAAATGAGTTATTACAAGACATGGATGGATAGATCAGAGGATGCTTCCAACAGACAGGAATATATGGAATACATCAACCGTTATTATGCGCTCGAAAAGGTCGCTTACGAGAAGATCTTAGGCGCTTATCCTGACAATGAGGAATTCCTTAACGGCACAGCTTCAGAGCTCGCAAGAAAGCTCGAATTCCCTAAGGATTCCATGGATGTATTCGTAGGATTCATCGACGGTATCAAGTCCAGCCTTACAAACGGCGACGATCTTGATATGGAAGCTATTGATGATGACTATCAGATCAAGCTCGTAATCGATTACGAGAAGCTCTACTACAACATGCGTGATGCAAAGGCTGACTGGCTCTTCAACATCAAGGCATGGAAGGACATTCTCTCCGAAGAGAAGAGAAACGAGATCACAAGAGAATACCGTGAGAGCAACATGGCTCACTCCGATCATATCGGACGTAACGATCCTTGCCCTTGCGGTTCCGGCAAGAAGTATAAGAACTGCTGCGGCAAGAAGGGCTGATCTGTTAAACAGTCAGAGGAGTATTCTTGAAAAAACTGCTGAAGTCCAAATGGTTCATATCACTGGTCGTTCTGCTTGTTCTGGCAGCAGCTGCCGTTTTGAGCCTGCTTCCGGGAAGCCCTGTAAAGAAGCTTCTAAAGCCCGTTCAGTCCGTAAGTTCACCTGCCCAGTCTATCGTTAAGAGGGCAGGCGATACTTTGACCGACTTCTGGTCGGCCATAACTGACGGTGTTGCGATAAGAGAAGAGAACAGAGCGCTTAAGGAGCAGATCGCTGACTTAAGATACCACCTTACGCAGAACGAAGAGGCGGCATTGAGGTATGAGGAGCTTAAGGACGCTCTTCATATCAAGGATATGTTCAGCAACTATGTAATCTACGGTGCTTCGATCCTTTCGAGAGAATCTGATGAATGGTTCTCCACGATCAGGCTTAATGCCGGCAAAGCTGACGGCATCGTGCTTGAGGAAGGTAATTCATACCCGGTTCTTGACGTTGAGATGAACCTGGTAGGACGAGTTATAGAGACTTCCGATACGGAATCAAGAGTATTGCCGCTCCTTCACGAAGGCTTTGCGGTATCTGCAAAGGTTAACGCAGTTAACGGTGCGACGTTCATGGTATATGGTGATGCCGAGCTCAAGCGAAAAGGATTATGCCTTGCAAAAGACATCGATCCTGATGCGAGACTTGAAGCAGGCATGGAGATCGTAACTTCAGGTGACGGAGGACTTTTCCCGGAAGGTATTCCGATCGGTGTCGTCGTATCAGTCGACAATTCCAATCCTCTCCAGGTTACAGCAACCATCAGGCCTTATTCCCAGATCGGTAAGCTTGAGGACGTATTTATCATGATCCCTTATGTTGAACCGGAGGAAAGCGCTGCTCCTTCCGCTCAGGGGTAATCAGCCATGCGTATCATAAATGCCAATGCAAAATCCAGGATCAGGAAGATAATCGTTTATACGATCTATATTTTCCTGCTTTCCTCTTTGCAGGTATCTTTCCCTGAGTCGTTCGGTTTTTTGGGGCAGACGGCTGACCTGATGTTTGTATTCGTAGTTCTCTCGGGATATTTTAACGGCTTCTGGGATGGCGCAGTCGTAGGATTTGTCTGCGGACTCATAAGAGATGTTTTCTCGCCGCCTGCGGTAGTCGGTCTTGACGGCGAAGTCAGGGTTACTGCGTTCCTCGGTGTTTTCACGCTTTTCGCGGCAGGCATCATCGGTGCATCGTTCTTTACGAGGAGAATGCACAGGAATATTCCTTTTTCGATCGTTGCGGTCATATTCACAACGGCATGCTACAAGGTGGGAGGATACATGCTTATCTACGGATGGAGCCTTTTGGCAGGTTCTGCCTCAGGCATCTATTCTCCGCTTACATTCGTTGTTTATTCGTTCCTGCCGCAGCTTCTGCTCAATACGATCGCGTCAGTGCCTTTGCTTTTGCTTATAAGATTCTTAGGTCCGGTTTCGTTTAAGAAGAATTCCGGCGATGATGAGATTTTAGATAAACAGGGAGATGGAACATGGCTCGGAATCTGATGGATGATTACGGCGCATTTGACCATAATGCCGAGAAGGGCGGACACGGCGAAGCCGGTTCGTTATTTAAGCGCGCCTTCAAATTCCTGACCAACAGATATCTTGTATTGGCAGTAGGATTTTCCGTATTCGGCGTGATAATCCTCATAATGACCATAAGGCTCCAGTTCTCGGGTTATCAGAAGACCTTGTCAGAGAGCTCGTCCGGTGTTATCAGACAGTATTCGTCCCAGGCACCGAGAGGCGATATCTATGACGGCAGGGGAGTGCTTCTTGCTTCCACTAACGAGTACAACAATGTAATGATCGCCAATGCATATCTGGACGATACGGCGCTCAATTCGCTCTGTCTGGAGCTCTCATATCTTTTCGAACAGTATCACTGCATCAATATCTCCGACCTTGACCAGTATTTCATTCTCGATCCCAAGGCGAGATTCGTAAAAGAAGAGGCTAAGATCAGGAAGTGGCAGACGGATTCGAACCTTTTCGACCTCAAGGATTACGCATCGGGCGTTATCGTTACGTTCTCGGATGACTACGTTAAGACAGACCCTAACGTATTCTTCCTGTATCTGAGACGTAAATTCAATATCGATAACAACTATACGATCGACGAGGCGTACAGGATCATCAGGATCAGATACCAGATCTTCGCCGACAACTGGGCATTTATCAAGGGTACGCCGGTAAAGATCGCAACGGATGTTCCTGATGAACTTATCAGGATATTTGAAGAACAGAATTACCACTATATGGGCATCGTAGCCGGAAAAGAATATGCAAGGACCTATACGTCCGAAGCGCTTTACGCGAGCCACATAGTAGGTTACTGCGGAAAGATATCCAATGTGTCTTATGCCGATCTCGCACCTTTCGGATATACGAGCTACGACGTTGTAGGCAAGGCAGGCGTCGAATCGCAGATGGAAAGATATCTGCACGGCAGCAACGGAACGACGCCTTACAGCATCTGGACCAAGAACGGCGAGGAAGGCCTGTTCGTACCGCAGAATTACGGTGTCCAGCCTGAAGAAGGCGCGACTGTATATCTCACTATCGACTCACGTGTTCAGGAAGTCGGCGTTGAAGCGCTGAAAGAATACATCATGAACGAGAAAGCATCAGACGTATCCGGTTATAAGACCGCGTCTGCAGGTGCTTTCGTTCTGATGAACGTCAATACCGGTGCCATCATCGCAATGGGTTCTTATCCCAACTACGATCCGAACGACTTCATCCTTGCAAACTACGGCTCGGAACAGGCAAAAGAGCAGGTCAAATGGTACCTCGGTGTCGATGAATATGAGGAAGTTACCTCAGCAGATCTCCCGTTGTGGAACAGAGCGATAATGTCAATGTATGCGCCCGGTTCCACGTTTAAGCCCTGCACGGCTCTGGCAGCTCTTGAGAATGGTGATATTACGCCTTCCAAGACAAGACTTATCTGTAACAGCCCTTATTACGTTGACGGCTGGAAATTCCGCTGCCTGGAGTTCCCTAACGGCGGTCACGGTTATCTTACCTTAGATGATGCAATGGCCCAGTCATGCAATATTTACTTCATGAGCCTTGGTATCAAGACAGGTATCGATAATATCTCTGCCATGGCCAACAGATTCGGACTTGGCGTCAAATCCGGCATAGACCTTCCCGGCGAGATCCCCGGAGTTATGTCCAGCCGTGAGTATAAGAGACTTACAAGGCAGTCCGTCTACGATAAGACATGGTTCCCGTCAAATACTGCCCAGGCTTCCATCGGTCAGTTCGATAACTGCTTTACGATCCTTCAGCTCTGCAGATATACGGCCGGGATCGCTACAAATAAGCTCTGTACCCCTTATGTTGTCGATAAGGTTGTCGGAAGTGACGGTTCTATCCTTTATGAAGGCCAGACAGAATCCGTTGATATCGGGATCGATGAAGAGAATATCAAGACTGTAAGAAAGGCGATGCATGCCGCAGCTTACGGTTCATTTAATTACAATTCGACGATCGGCGATGCGTTCAATAAAGATCAGTATCCGATCGACATGGCCTGCAAGACCGGTACGGCTGAGACGGGATTCGAGGATTCACGTAAAGAGTATTCGAATGGTCTCTTTATCTGTTATGCGCCTTACGACAATCCGGAAGTAGCTCTGGCTCTCGTGGTTGAGAAGGGTAAATGGGGTTCTTCATCAGTTGTCATCGCGAAAAAGATCATGGCAGCATATTTTAATGAGCCGATCGACAAAACGAAGACAAGGACTATTACGAATCCTATCCTTGGCGATTATCTTCCTAACATAAATGCCAGGACAAACCGCAGGTGATGGTGCTCTTGCGCAAATTACACAGAGCCGGTCAAAAAATTTTGTATTTCTTGTGAATTTGTTATAAAAACAAGTTGCTTGAAAGAGCGTTTTACTGTACAATCTGTTTATTAGTTTTTAATGGGAGAATTTGGATGAAGATCGTTTTGATGGCTGACAACAGGAAGACTGAATTACTGGTCAATTTCTGCATTGCCTACAAGCCTTTGCTTGAGAAACATCAGCTCATCTCTGTATATAATACTGCCAAGCTTCTTAAGTCTGCAGCAGATCTGGATGTTTCCGGACTCTCGGTAGACTATTCGAGCGGTTTTGAACAGCTTGCTTCGAGAGCTGAATATAACGGTATCGACTGTGTTATCTATCTCAGGGACGGACGTCAGGTTGGCGAATCCAATCCTTTTGAGCTTTTGGATGTCTGCGACCAGAATACTATCCCTTACGCTACGAATATCGCTTCAGCCGAGATCCTTGTTACCGCGATCGACAGCGGCGCACTTGATTACCGCGAATGGACTGCGGGCTGATCACCTTACCATTAGGACCGTTGGAGTCCAATATGTACATTCTCACCGGCCCGTCCGGTGTTTTTGTAATTGATCCTTCTGTATCGCCCAAGGCTGCTGAAGACTATTGTAATCTGCCCGGACTTGCATCAGGAGAATGTCCGGTCAAGGCTATTCTTCTTACTCACGGACATCACGATCACATCAAGTATGTTAATTCCTGGATCTCCGCTTATCCTTCTGCCGGAGTCTTTTTCAGCAGTAATGACAGGGAACTTATAAAGAACGCTTTTATGAACTGCTCTTATATGGAGGGCAGTGAGACTGTTTATGATTTTAAGTTCTCAGATCTTGCAGGAACTTACGGACAGAATATCTATAAGGACGATTCTATGGAGATCAGGACATTTGAGACACCCGGTCATACGATGGGAAGCGTCTGTTTTCTGGTCAATCTTTCAGGTGAAGAGATGCTCTTTACCGGAGATACTGTTTTCAAGGGCTCCGTAGGACGCACCGATATGCCGGGCGGTTCATCTAAGATCCTTGCCGAATCCATAAGGAGGATCGCAAAGCTCGATCCCGGTCTTAGGATCTACCCCGGGCACGGTCCTGAATCGACGATCGGATACGAGATCAGATTTAACCCGTTCTTTTCGCTGTAATGTAAATATAAGACTATAAAGACAGCCATCCTTCAGGAAATGCCTCCAAAGGCAATAGATTGAGGCTTTTGCGAATTTTGAGCGCCCTTTGAAAGGGGCGTTTTTGCTTGTCGGTTTTTGTCGAGTTTTGTCGTATTTTGTAAGGAAAATCAAATGCCTTTCCGATATAGAATCACCTAAAAGGAGGTGCTCTATGTCTACTCTTGAAACGGCAATCAGTTTTTCTTTGATCCTTGTGCTCCTGACATTCATGATCACAGGTCCGGAAGCTATAGCGCTGGATAGTTTCGAATGCGCAAAAGACGGCGGAAATGAGCTTTTTTATATGGAGCAGGACAGGGCTGTCATTTACAGGAATACAGCAGGCGGCGCTGTTTGTTATGACACGTCTGCGGAAAAGCTCTGTACATATCTTACGGGAATCTCGGATAACTTCAGACTCATCTATGGTTCTGTTTTCGATCTGTCAAAGGAGGCTCAAAATGAGAAGGATCAATAAGCACAGAAGGAACAGGCACGGAGCATCCTCCATATTCCTGGCGATAATAATGGCGGCTCTGATACTGGTCGAATGTACGTTTGTGGCTTTTGTCTGGAATCTCGATTATGCACTGAGCGTCAATACGGCCCTTAAGAATGAAGTGGAGACTATCCTTGCAGATTATAACAGGGAGCTATACAGCGTTTACGGCATTTATGCTTTTGCAATAGAAGGCGTTGACGGAGAGTGCTTTGAGAAGGCTTTAGAGATAAACGGCCTTACTTCGGAATCCGAGCTTTTCATATCCGGGAAGCAGAGATTTACCTGTGAAGACCTTAAGAAAGCAATAGATTCTTTTTTCTGGTACAGAGGCACCGGCTTTTCCGTGAAGACTTTGGTTCAGGGCTATGGGGATATGATTTGTGAACTTGATGAGAAAGGGATCTTAAAGGAGATCGGACAGTTCATGCAGAGCCCTGCTGCAGGATATGTGTCTAAGATAATCTCCGGTTCTGACAAAGCCGAGGACTGGATCAAAAAAGCCGGCAAAGCGTTAAATATCGATGAACTGATCGATGAGGCAAATGAGATCGATTCTTTAAGCGAGAATTACAAGAATGCCGTAAAGGACATCGGCCTTGATATCGATATTGATATCGCCGACTGGGAAATGTTCCTCAGAACCCTTTCCATGTTTGAGAACTATATGTCGTTACTGTCAGACGATACGCCGGAGATATTTGCAAAATGCAATGTTTCATATTACTGCGCTTACAATTTTGACTGCTTCTACAGGCCTTCGGGTGATACAGCGATTAACGGTATGTCATTTAAAGCTCTGCACTCCAAAAAGCAGGGCGACTGCGAATATCTGATAACCGGACACAAGGGTGTTCCTGCAGGATTGCAGGTCGCATCTTACATGTATCATATTCTGATTGCCTCCAGCATTCTTAAAGACTATGCGAATGAGAAATTCAGGAACACCATGTATGTCATTGCTTTGGTCATCTCAGAGATCATAGCGGCGGTAAGTGAAGGTGCGGTCGAGATCGATCCGAGGATAATCAGGGCCGGGCTCATCTTATACTGCGCATACATTCAGGCTGCGAAGGAGTATGTCACCGTAGTCTTATATGGCGGCAGAGCCGTGATCTTTGAATATGAAGGCAATAAGATCGTGACCTGGAATTACAGGGATTTCCTCTATCTTTTCTGCCTTTGCACACCTGTCGATAAGCTCCTTTCAAGAAGCCTTGAAGTGCTTGAGAGAGATTACGGGGAGCTTTATAAGGGCTTAACGCTGGAAGCGGATTTCAGAGGCAATACATATTCCGTAACCAAATCTTATCAGCTTTATGAGTGAACCGGAGGTTATCACATGAGAAAGAATAAGCGCGGGGCAGTAACAATCGAATCGGCGATCGCATTTACGATCACGCTTGTCCTGATCGCATCTGTTGTAAGTGCGATGGACCTTTACAGGACTGATATCCTCATGCGAAGATCCGTCGAACAGACCTGTGAGAAGATGGCCCTTTTGCACCCGGTCTCTGTTCCTTCTGCAGATCTTATGTCTGCAGCGGTAAATGCTTTTCCTGATCTGGGCGTCGGCGATACCAAAGGCGGCGAGATAATATCCAAAGTCCTGTCTATCGGGATCGGCGCGGATAATGCAACCGGAAACACCCTAAAAGAGCTTATTTTGCAGGGGCTGTTCTCGAAAACAATGGAGAAACAGATAAGGGAAGCCTATATCGAGAGGAACGGCGGGTCAGGGTTCTTTGCGCCTAAAGACATAGAGGTCTTTTTCGCGATAAACAAAAGACATCATGTAATAGAAGTCCTGACGGATTATTCAGTCGTAACCATAGCCGGAACCAGGACCAGGAGCATTTATTCGGTGATCCCCTTATACGGAGAATCCGTACTGTTCTTAAATCCTGAAGATCACAAGGCGGAAGGGAAGGAAAAGGACAAGATATGGTCCTTGAGCAATTTTGACAGGGGAGAAGCGTTCCGGAATAAGTACGGGGCAAATCTTCCCAAGACTTTCCCCGTGATCGATGCCGTAAACGGCGGAGAAGTTACGGCTATAAGGAGCATTGATCTTACGTCACCATACTATCAGGATGTGTCGAACATCGAGAAGAAGATCAAGGATGACATCAGGTCACTTAAGGGGTTTGAGCCCCAGTCTGCCACTATAAACGGGAAAAAATATGAGGTTTCACGTGTTGATTCCAGACATCTTAAGGTTATAATACCTGAGAATTCGGGGCAGATCGGCAGGGAAGCTGTAGAGAACCTCAAGGGATATGCCTTTGTACAGGGCGTAATACTTGAAATCTGCGAGTATGAGACCTCCGAAAGATACAGTACTTAACGGGTAACCCCTCTTTATTGTCTTAAAATAAATAATTTGTTATTATGTATTGGTATGTTTGGAGGTAAACAAATTGAGACATAATAACAGCGTTAGACGTCCGAGTCTTGCAAATTCCAAGATCACTACGGACAAGACTGCTTCACTTTCCATTGGGGATTCTCTCAGGAAGGCCAAGACCAATCTTATTTTCTCCAGATTGATGCTGGGTATTCTTTTAATGCTCGCTGCCACGGTTGTATTTGCCGCAGTATATATGGGATATGCTAAGCCGATCTGGGATTATCTGCTTAGAGTCGTATCGTGATAACGGGTAATAGGTGACAAGATGGACAGCATAAGTGATGATCATTTTACAGAAAGTGAGTTAGAAGAATTAACGGATCTGTATAACGCCATGCTGACTATGAGGGACAGCAAGGAGATGCATAAGTTCTTTGTGGATCTCTGCTCGATAAATGAACTGCATTCATTCCTTCATCGTTGGCAGATCGTAAGAAGGATCGAACAGGGCAAGAGCTACGAAGAGATCATCAAGGAGCTCTCACCCAAGGATGAGACCTCTTCCGACAAGGCGGATACAAACAAGAAATCAACCGGCAGAGTTCGCGGGAAAGCGAGATCTTCCACAAAGGTCAGCTCCACGACTATTTCGAGAGTTAAGAACTGCTATGTAAATCCCGAAGGCGGATACAGGACGGCACTTGAAAGACTCAAGGAAGCTTCCGGAGATAATAACGAACAAAAACAATAAAGGGTAACGGACAAAATGGGTTTAATTGAAAGTATTTTCGGCACACACAGCGATCACGAACTTAAGAGGATCAATCCTCTCGTAGACAAGGTCTTCTCTTATGAGGAAGAGTATTCAAAGCTCTCTGACCATGACCTTGCTGCTAAGACAGACGAGTTCAAGAAGAGATATGAGGAAGGCGAATCTTTGGATTCACTTCTTCCTGAAGCATTTGCCACTGTAAGAGAGGCAGCCTGGAGAGTTCTGGGCATGAAGCCTTACAGAGTACAGGTTATCGGCGGCATCATCCTCCATCAGGGCCGAATCGCCGAGATGAAGACGGGTGAAGGTAAGACGCTCGTAGCTACAATGCCTGTATATCTCAATGCTCTCACGGGAAAGGGCGTTCACGTAGTAACCGTAAACGACTACCTCGCAAAGCGTGACTCCGAGTGGATGGGTAAGATCTACAAGTTCCTTAAGATGAGCGTCGGTCTCATCATTCACGATATCCCCATGAAGGATCGTAAGGGCATGTATGCATGCGACATCGTTTACGGAACAAATAACGAATTCGGATTCGATTATCTCCGTGACAACATGGTCGTAAGCAAGGACCAGATCGCACAAAGAGAACTTAATTACGCTATCGTCGACGAGGTCGACTCGATCCTCATCGATGAGGCAAGAACACCTCTCATCATTTCAGGAAGAGGAACCGAATCATCCGATCTTTACCAGAAGGCAGATACATTCGTTAAGTCACTGAAGCAGTACACGGTTATCGAGACAGATGACAAGGTAGATATGGATGATCTCGTAGGTGACGCGGATTACGTTACTGACGAGAAGGCCAAGACTTCAGTCCTTACTGCAAACGGTATCGCAAAGGCCGAGAAGTTCTTCAATATCGATGACCTCTCTGATCCTGATAACTTCGACCTTCAGCACTATATCAACAATGCTTTGAAGGCTAACGGCAACTTCAAGAAGGACCAGCAGTACATCGTTCAGGACGGCCAGGTCATCATCGTAGACGACTTTACAGGCCGTCTCATGCCGGGCAGACGTTTCAGCGACGGTGTCCACCAGGCAATCGAAGCAAAAGAGCATGTAAAGGTTGCTAACGAGAACAAGACGCTTGCAACCATTACATTCCAGAATTTCTTCCGTATGTACACAAAGCTCTCCGGAATGACCGGTACAGCTTACACAGAGGAAGCAGAATTCAGACAGATCTATAACCTCGACGTTATCCAGATCCCTACCAACAGACCTATTGCCAGAATCGATGAATACGATGCAGTATTTAAGACAGAGAACGGTAAGTATGCAGCTATCCTTAAGACAGTTAAGGAAGCTAATGAGAAGGGCCAGCCTGTACTCGTAGGTACAGTAAACGTTGACAAGTCCGAGCTCCTTTCACGTATCTTCTCCAAGTACGGAATCAAGCACAACGTACTTAACGCCAAGAACCATATGAGAGAAGCTGAGATCGTTGCACAGGCCGGACGTAAGGGTGCCGTTACGATCGCTACGAACATGGCAGGCCGTGGTACCGATATTATCCTCGGCGGTAACGCTGAGTTCATGGCTTTGCAGGAGATGAGAAGATTAGGTTACACAGAAGACCTCATCACAGCATCTACAGCTCACAACGAGACAGATGACGAGCTCGTTCTCGAAGCAAGACAGAGATTTACCGATCTCGAGAATAAGTATAAGGCTGAGCTTGCTCCTGAGGCAGCTGAGGTAAGAGAGCTCGGAGGCCTTTATATTGTTGGTACAGAGCGTCACGAATCAAGACGTATCGATAACCAGTTAAAGGGCCGTGCAGGACGTCAGGGTGACCCCGGAAGATCAAAGTTCTTCCTCTCTCTGGAAGATGACCTCTTGAGGATCTTCGGCGGTGAGAGGGTTTCCGTTATCTATGAGAGCCTTGGTATCGAAGATGATATGGAACTTCAGGTAAGATCCCTTACAAAGGTTATCGACAGCTCACAGAAGAAGCTCGAAGCAATGCACTTCTCAGCTCGTAAATCCGTCCTCGAATACGACGACGTTAACAACGTTCAGAGAACTATCACTTATGACCAGAGAAAACAGGTCATCATGGGCGAAGACGTTCACGGTATCTATCTGCAGATGATCGAGCGCGTTGCGTCAAGGATCTGCAACCAGTTTGCTCTTGACGGCAAGATCACATCAACAGAGAGATATTCTCTCGGAAAGCTGTTAGAAGAGATCTTCGGCCAGCTTCCTTCAGTTCTTCTCGTACAGGATGACAGCAAGGATATCCCGGAGTGTGACGAGCTTGCTTCACAGATCGCCGAAGAAGCCAAGGAACTCGTTGCCGAGAAGGAAAAGGAGATCACTAAGGAAGTCTTCCGTGAAGCTGAGCGTCAGATCCTCTTAAGGACTGTTGACCTCAAGTGGATGGACCACATCGATGCGTTGGACCAGCTCTCCAATTCCATCAGAATGAGATCTATCGGTCAGCACGATCCTGTTGTTGAATATAAGCTCGAAGGCTCTGCAATGTTCGAAGAAATGAACGAGAACATCCAGAATGATGCAGTTAAGTTCATCATGAGAGCAAGATTTACTCCCGAGACCCACATCGAGGCAAAGCCCCAGGTTAAGGAGATGAAGGAGAGCCACGCAAGCGCAGCTGCTGTAACACCTCAGTCTGCTTCAAAGCGTATCGAGGGTTCTGCAGGCAACAATGCACCTCAGGCGCCCGTTAAGCGTGATTCTTCCAAGGTAGGAAGAAACGATCCGTGCCCTTGCGGTTCAGGCAAGAAGTACAAGGATTGCTGCGGTAAGAAGTAATTACAGGCAAAAAGATCTTAGGAGGCTGCGGATGCAGCCTCTTATTTTTTTTGTCCCGTTTTCGGATAGCAAGAACGGAAGAGAATATATATAATTGTTTTTATGATTACAGATACAAAAGAATTCATTAAACGTATAGACAGCGCTGCTGATCATATCAGGAGCGTTTTGTCGGAAAGAACTGTTCCTGCTGTCTGTATCGTATTGGGTTCCGGTTTAGGTCCGCTCTCTGAGATGGCTGAGGACGCCATAGAGATTCCCTATAAGGACATTCCGGGATTTCCGGTATCGACAGCTCCGGGCCATAAGGGTTCCCTTATAGCCGGTAACCTTTCAGGAAAGCCTGTTTTCATGATGAACGGCAGGTTCCACTATTACGAAGGCTATCCCATTGAGACAGTTACTTTCTATGTAAGGGTAATGGGGAGACTGGGAGTAAAAGTGCTCCTTCTGACCAATGCTTCAGGCGGTATCAATCTCGAGATGAAAGTGCCCGAATTAGTGGCAATTACAGACCATCTTTCCTTTAATGCCGAGCCTGTCTTAAGAGGTCCCAATATTGAAGAATTCGGCACAAGGTTTCCTGACCAGTGTCACGTTTACGATCCCGAGCTTACGGATACTCTTGTTAACAGTGCAAGAGACCTGAATATCAGGATAAGCCGCGGCGTTTATGCCTATTCCAAGGGCCCGCAGTATGAGACTCCCGCAGAGATAAGGGCACTCCGCATCCTGGGTGCCGACTGTGTCGGAATGTCTACAGTGCCTGAAGCGATCGCTGCAACACATATGGGCATCAGAGTAGCCGCAATGTCATGCATAACCAACATGGCTGCAGGTATTTCGGGCAATCCGCTGTCTGAGCAGGAAGTGCTTGATAACGCAGCGTTGGCATCTGAGAACAGCTGTGCAGTTGTAAAAGAATTTGTTAATAGAATCAATGTTTGAGAGGAAGCATCTTATATGAGTAGATTCAATTATGAAGTAAGAGACATCAATCTTGCTCCCAAAGGATTAGAGAAGATCGAGTGGGCTTACCGCAACATGCCGGTATTAAGAGCTATCGAAGCTGAACTCATCGAAAAGCAGCCTTTCGCAGGATTGAAGATATCTGTATCAGTTCACGTTGAGGCTAAGACTGCCTGCCTTGCAAGAGCACTTGCCAGAGGCGGCGCTGAAGTGGCACTTACAGGCTGTAACCCTTTGTCCACGCAGGATGAAGTTGCTGCAGGCCTTGCTTCTTTGGACATTATGAATGTTTATGCTGTGCACGGAGATGACGAAGAGCATTACTGGGGAAGACTTAAGAAGGCATTGGAATTTGAGCCTGACATCGTAATCGATGACGGCGGCGACTTTGCTCTGCTCCTTCACTCCGAATTAAAGGATATGGCAGCAAAAGTTAAGGGTGGCTGCGAAGAGACTACGACAGGCGTTCACAGACTTGAGATCCTTAAGGGTGAGGGCAAGCTCCTTTATCCTGTAGTTGCGGTAAATGACGCACGCTGCAAGCATCTTTTCGATAACAGGTTCGGAACAGGCCAATCCGTATGGACTGCCATTATGGCTACAACAAACCTCGTAGTTGCAGGCAAGACCGTAGTCGTCGCAGGTTACGGCATGTGCGGCAGAGGCGTTGCAATGAGGGCAAAGGGCCTTGGCGCAAAGGTAATCGTTACTGAGATCGACCCCGTTAAGGCTTGTGAAGCCATCATGGAAGGCTATCAGGTCATGACAATGGATGAGGCGGCTCCTTTAGGCGATTTCTTTGTTACTGTAACAGGCTGCAAGGACGTAATCGTCGGAAGACATTTCGAGGCCATGAAGGACGGCGCGGTATGCTGCAATGCCGGCCATTTCGACTGCGAAGTAAGCGTTGCCGAATTGAAGGATATCTGCGTAGAGAGCACTGAGCTTCGAAATAACATCATCGGCTATAAACTTAAGAACGGCAATACCGTATGTGTTATCGCTGAGGGAAGGCTTGTAAATCTTGCTTCCGGCGACGGGCACCCGGTTGAGATCATGGACATGAGCTTTGCTCTGCAGGCTCAGTCTGCGATGTATATTGCTGATAATCCTGAAAGGCTCCCCATTGATGTATATCAGACACCCGAAGTCATCGATAACAGGGTTGCGGAGATCCTGCTTAAGACCAAGGGCATTAAGATCGACGAGCTCACCGAAGAGCAGAAGAAGTACATCAGTTCCTGGGATCTCTGATATTAATAGACAATTTAGACTAAAAACAGCAAGTGCCGGAGCAAATCTTCGGCACTTGTTTGTTATATATATTAATTTATAATATATAAGGAAAATTATGGATTGGAGGCCACAGGATGGCTTTAAGAAATTTAGTTATTGAAGGTGACCCGCTGCTTCGTAAGACGAGCAGACCGGTAGATGAGATCACACCCAGGATCATTAAGCTCCTGGATGACATGGCTGACACCATGTATTACGGCGGAAGGGGAATCGGCATTGCCGCTCCTCAGGTCGGCGTATTAAGAAGAGTATTCATCGTTGATGTCGGTGATGAGCACGGACTTATCGAGTTCATCAATCCCGAGATCTTGGAAGCTGACGGATCACAGATTGACAATGAAGGATGCCTTTCTGTTCCCGGCAAGACCTGCGAAGTCGAGAGACCTTCACATATCAAGGTCAAGGCAACGGACCGTGACGGCAACGAGTTTGAATTGGAAGCTGACGGTCTTCTCGCAAGATGTATCTGCCACGAGAACGATCACTTAAACGGAGTTCTCTTTATAGATAAATCTGTTGACGGAAAGATCTATAACACTTCTGACGTTGAGGACTGATAATATGGACAGGCGTGATCTTAAGATAGTATTCATGGGAACGCCTGAATTCGCGCAGACGAATCTCAAGGCTCTTATAGACGGTGGCTTTAATATCACCGCAGTTCTCTGCCAGCCCGATAAGCCGGTGGGACGTAAGCACATACTCACGGCACCTCCTGTAAAGGTTACGGCATTGGAGAACGGGATCGAGGTATACCAGCCTGACACTTTGAGATCAGACGAAGCGCTCGAAAAGATATCCGGCTACAATGCCGATCTTATCGTTACTGCAGCATACGGCAAGATCCTGCCTAAGGCTGTATTGGATCTTCCTAAATACGGTTGTATCAACTGTCACGGAAGCCTTCTTCCCGCAAGGAGAGGTTCCGCACCTGTACAGCGTGCCATCCTCGAAGGCGATAAGGTAACAGGCATTACATTCATGAAGATGGATGAAGGCATGGATACCGGCGACATCATCGACAAGATCGAAGTAGCGATCGATCCCAATGAGCATACCGAATCACTCATGAACAGGCTTGCATTGGCAAGTGCAGAGAAGCTCCCGTCCATTATCGATTCATGGATTAAAGGAGAGCTTAGTACGACAAAGCAGGACGATTCACTCGCTACAGCATGCCCTCCGATAAGGCCTGAAGAAGGCGAATTTACCTGGGATCAGGATGCAGAAGATATCCATAACAGGGTCAGAGCTTTAAGCGCATGGCCCGGTGCATTTGTAATGAAGGGTGAGAACAAGCTTAAGGTCCTTGATTCAGAGGTCGCAGAAGACATGACCTTGATCCCTGAAGAGCTTAAGGATTCTGAACCCGGCACGGTAGTCAAGGCAAAAGGCGAGAATCTTATCGTTAAGTGCGGCAAGGGTTTCCTTAAGATAAAGGAACTGCAGGTACCGGGCGGCAAGCGCCTGGCGTCAAGAGACTGCGCACATAATTTCACTGCAGGGAAGCCGGTAATGCAGGAGTAATCTCATGGCAGACGAGATCAAGTACAAGAAAAAAGAACTGCAGAGGCTGATATCTGAAGATAATGAGAGAGAATTATGCTTTCTCATGCTCTACTGGGTCTATGAGAAGGATGCTTATTCCAATCTTGTTATCAAGAAGGCCGATAAGATCGCAAGCGCCGAAGGCAGGAAGATAGATTTTGCCAGAGCGATGCTCTACGGCACTCTCACTTATACTTTTACGATCGATTTCCTTATAAGACACATTACAAAGGAAGAGACGGATAATATGGATCCTGTTGCAAGGACTGCCGTAAGAATGGCAGTCTGGCAGATCCAGTTCGGCAATAACATTCCTGCTTATGCTGCTGTCGATGCTTCGGTCGAGATCACAAAGAAGTACAATCCCAAGGCATCGGGCTATGTTAATGCGGTTCTAAGAAAGTTCGCAGAAGCTCCCGAAGCCAAAAGATATCTCGAGCAGTTCAAGCCCGGCATCAAGGTTGCTTTAAAGCCTGAGATCTACGGAATCCTTAAGAAGGATTTTGGCAAGCAGGAAGCATACGAGATCGGCAAGGCATTTTTGGAGCCTTTTAATCTCACAGTCAGATTCGATGCACATAAGGTCGATCAGGACACGCTCATAAAAGAGCTTAAGAAGGAAGGCATCACTGCTGTTAAGGGCAGCTTTATTCCTGACTGCGTAGAGATAACAGGTGGTCTTAACGGTCTTGAGAATTCCGAATGCTTCAATAAGTACGGCATGTTCGTTCAGGGGCAGGGCGCGATGCTCGCATCACACGTTGCACACCCGAGAGTTGCAGACAAGATCCTGGACTGCTGCGCAGCTCCGGGCGGCAAATCCACACACATGGCACAGATGTGCAGGGATGACCTCTATATCTATGCCGTAGATATCAATGAGTCCAGATTAAAGCTCATAAGAGATAACTGCGAGAGATTAGGACTTACATCCATCGAGACGATCTGCGCAGATGCATCGGCTATAAGCAAAGACGATAAGGATTCCAAGAAGTCTTATGACATCGTGCTTTGCGATGTTCCGTGCAGCGGCCTGGGCCTTTTGGGCAGAAAACCCGATATAAGGGATAAGTTCACGTATGATGAATTGGATGAGCTAATTCCTTTGCAGTATTCGATCTTAGAGAATGCAGCGAAAATGGTCCGTCCCGGCGGAACGCTCGTTTACTGCACATGCACTCTTAATTCTGATGAGAACAGGAACCAGGTGGAGACGTTCCTTGCAGAACACAAAAAGTTCCATACTGTTCCGATTGATAAGTATCTTCCCGAAGGCATCTATATGGATGAGGAGAGGGAAGAAAGCATTGCCAACGGCATGATAACCCTTCTTCCTGATAAGGATAAGTGCGAAGGTTTCTTTATCTGCCGCATGGAAAGAGACAGAAAGGAAGATTGATCTTGAAAGATAAGTTCTGTCTGGATCTAACTTTAGAAGATCTTACCGCATGGTGTGAATCACGCTGCGTACCTAAGTACCGCGCATCCCAGATCTACGGCTGGCTTTCTTCAGGCGCTGTCACGACAGATGACATGACCAATGTGCCGAAGAATGTCAGAGCTATGCTCGAAGAAGACTTTATTTTCGGAGGGTTCGGATTAAAAGAACACCTTGTCTCCAAATTAGACGGCACCGAGAAGTTCGTATATAAGCTTTACGACGGCAACATCATTGAGACTGTTGCTATGAGATATAAGACCGGAATCTCAGTCTGCATCTCATCACAGGCCGGATGCCGCATGGGCTGTGCTTTCTGCGCATCGGCTAAGATCGATTTCGGAAGAAATCTTTCATCAGGCGAACTCCTGGCGCAAGTCTCCGTAACACAGAAGCAGCTTGGAGAAAGAGTCCACAGCGTTGTCATCATGGGAATAGGAGAGCCTTTCGATAACTATGAGAACGTAATGGGATTCATAAGGCTAGCCAACGATCCGAACGGATTGAACTTAGGCGCAAGACACATCACTTTATCTACATGCGGACTTGTCCCCAAGATCGAGGCGTTTACAAGAGAAGGTCTCCAGGTAAATCTCGCGGTATCTCTTCACGCGCCTAATGACGAACTTAGAAAGAAGCTCATGCCTGTTGCAAAGGCTTATTCAATAGAGCAGGTCATGAAGGCATGCAGGGACTATACGAAGGCTACAAGCAGAAGGGTCACATTTGAATACAGCCTTATGGCCGGCATTAACGATACGCCGCAGTGCGCCCAAGAACTCGTAAAGCTCTTAAAGGGCGGACTTTATCACGTAAATCTCATTGCCATGAACAAGGTGCCCGGGACGGTATTCCAGTCTTCATCTCCGGCAAAAGTAAAGCAATTCAGGGATATACTTGAATCCGGCGGTATAAATGCTACTATCAGGCGGGAGATGGGCAGCGACATTATGGCCGCATGCGGACAGCTCCGACGGGGAACAATAGAGGCAGAAAGATGTTAGCTTACGGAATGTCCGAGAAGGGTCCCGTAAGGGACAACAATGAAGACAGCTTTGCTTACGAGACGATAGGCAATTACTTTTGCATGGCTGTAGCAGACGGCGTAGGCGGCGAATCCTGCGGTGAGATCGCAAGCAGGCTTGCCGTTGAGACAGTAATGAAGACATTTAAAGACAGCCTTGCTTTCATAGACAGCAGAGATGAGCTTCCCCAGTTTCTTAAGGTCGTTTTCAACAGGGCAAATATCGTTATCCTTCACAATTGTCTCGAAAACAGGGAGCGCATGGGCATGTGCACGACCCTTACTGTCGCTTTGATGAAGGGAACGGAGCTTACCATAGCCCACATGGGCGATTCCAGAGGTTATCTCCTTCACGGCTCTGAACTTATCAAGCTGACCGAAGATCACAATGAGGCTGCAAAGCTCGTTAAGAACGGGCTCCTGTCTGAGGATGAGGCCAAGGTCCATCCCGGAAGATCAAGGCTCTTCAAGGTCGTAGGGGAGAATCAGTATCTTAATCCCGATATTTACAGTTATAATATAAGTTACGGTGATCTGGTCTTTCTGTGCTCGGACGGACTTTATTCATATATTACTGACGAGCAGTTTAAGGCCTGCACAAAGGAAAGGAATAAACCTGAAAGCATCTGCCACAGATTGGTTGCACAGGCGCTCGAAGGAGAAAGTACGGATAATATAACGGTTACATTAGGCAGGGCAGAGCCCGCTGCCGAACTATAAGGAGATAATATGGCAAATCAGGTTCACGGCCCCGAGGGCATGATATTTGCGAACAAGTACAGGATCGTCAAGCTCATTGGCTCAGGCGGTATGGCTAACGTATATCTCGGCATCGACATGAATACCGGCGCTAACGTTGCCATCAAGATCTTGAAGCCCGAGTTCTCATCAGACGATGAATTCATCAGACGCTTTGATGCTGAAGCAAAGTCAGTTGCATCCTTAAACCATGCCAACATCGTTAAGGTTTACGGTGTAGGACATGAAGGCAATTTCAGATATATCGTTCAGGAATATATCGAAGGAATTACCGTTAAGGATCTCATCAACCAGAACGGACACCTTGACTGGAAGAATGCAGTTCCGATCGTTATCCAGATCGGTCTTGCATTAGACTACGCTCACCAGAACGGAATAGTCCACAGAGACATTAAGCCTCAGAATATCCTCATCTCGCGTGACCGTGTTGCGAAGATCACAGACTTCGGTATCGCACGCGCAGCGTCTTCCACGACGATCACCATGACGGGCGTTCAGATGGGTTCCGTTCATTACTTCTCGCCTGAACAGGCAAGAGGCGGCAATGTAGGACCTCAGTCCGATATCTATTCGTTGGGTGTATCTCTTTTCGAGATGGTAACGGGAAGACTTCCTTTCGACGGTGATTCCAACGTCGCCATCGCAGTAAAGCACCTTCAGGAGACACCTCCGGTTCCTTCTTCACTTATGCAGGGAATCCCGAAGGGTCTTGATTCCATTATCGCTAAATGTATGCAGAAGAGCCCTGAGAGGCGTTATCAGACAATGCGTCAGCTCGTTACAGAGCTCGACTCTTTGCTCGTAGATCCTAACGGCGTTTACGGTGTCATCACGAATGCTCCTGAGAAGTCCGTAAGTTCTGAAACGAATATCTCTTTCAGACAGGATCCTGAATACGAGAAGATCTCCGAGATAGAGAAGAGTGCCGAGTCCAGACGTATCTCAAGATTCAGGGATAATGTTCTCTTAGCTCTCATCATCGTCGTTATCGTAGGTGTCCTGATCGGCATCGGCATCCTTGTGATCAGGGCTGTCGGCAATGCGACGAAGATCGAACAGAATACTGACTTTACGATAGAGAACTATGTCGGCCTTAAGGCGGATGAAGTCACCAAGCAGCTTGATGCCGCAGGTGTTTTCTACACGATCAATTATCAGGATACAGATGCTTATGAACCCGGCATCGTTATCGCGCAGAACATCCGTGAGGGCGTTATAGTTTCGACCACAAACAAGCTCAGCAATCTCATTCTCACTGTCTCATCCGTTGGCGAATCGATCACATTGCAGGATTATTCGAACGCCAATTACAAGGATGCTTATACTTCACTTAAGAAGCTCGGACTTGAGCCGGTTCTCCGACCTGAGCCGTCGGATAAGGTTGAGCCAGGTCTGGTTATAAGGACAGAGCCTGAAGCAAATACACAGTTGTTAAGAGGCGAATCAGTAATCATCATCTACGCTATTGAGCCTAAGTCTTCCATCGTTCCTGACGTCGTAGGCAACACTGTTGCTGAAGCCGTAAAGAAACTTGAAGAAGCAAGCCTCAATTACACAGTCGAAGGTTCTTCAGAAGTCCTCGCACTCGACGCTAAGAAGCAGTATGTAATCATTACAAATCCTGTAGCAGGCACATCCGTTCCAAGGAAGTCTTCCGTCAAGCTCTATGTCGGAACCAAGGAAGATTACCAGAACGGCGGCACACCGACTCCTACACCTCCTCAGGCTGTAGTCGACATCGTCATAAAGGGAAGCGGTACTGCATCCGGCGCAGGCGTATATGAGCTCAATACCCAGGTAACGCTTACGGCTACACCTGCCACGGGCTTCAAGTTCGAGTATTGGGTAGACTCTTTAGGCAACATAGTAAGCTACTCTGTCAACTTCACATTCGTAGTTAAGGAGAGCACGGCATATACGGTAGTATTCTCAGCTCTGCCGACCAATACTCCGGCACCGACGGATACACCTACGCCTCCGCCTCCGACACCTACACCGGTACCTGATAATCCCGATCCGAACCCGGGCGGCGGAAACCAGAACCCGCCTGATCCTAATCAGGGCGGCGGGAACCAGAATCCCGGCCAGGGCGGCAACGGCGGCAACAACGGCTAAGGTTAATGTCTGATGGCTGAGACTGAAGCAATTCGCGGCGTAATTACTAAAGGAGTGGGCGGTGTTTACACCGTTCGCTTCTTTAATGAAGGCGCTTATGAATATGTCCAGTGTGCCGCAAGGGGAGCATTCAGGCTTAAGGGTATCAAGCCTGCGATCGGCGACAGGGTATCCATAATGAGCTCCGGCGATCCTGATATCCCTTATGTCATTACAGATATCGAAAACAGGACCAGCTTCATAGCAAGACCCCCTGTGGCAAATCTCTCGATAATGCTCCTGACTTTCTCAGTTACAAATCCGGAGCCGGATCTTACATTGCTCGACAAGATGCTTCTTGTGTGCTCTTTAAGAGACATCAAGCCGGTTATCATCTTTACCAAGAGCGATCTTAATGAAGACGACGGCGGCAGGCTTTGTTCAGTTTATACTAAGGCCGGTTATGAAGTTTTATTATCTTCACCCGTTAAGCCTCTTACCAAAAGTGATCTTAAGGATATAATAGGTGATGGAATTGCCGCCTTTGCAGGTCCTTCCGGAGTCGGCAAGAGCACGCTCTGCAACTCACTTCTGGGATATGACCTGATGGAGACGGGTGAGGTCAGTGCCAAGATAAAGCGCGGCAAGCATACGACAAGACACGTTGAGCTTCACGAGTTCTATGACGGTTTTATCTGTGACACACCGGGCTTTACCTCTTTGTCGCTTGAAGACCAGGGCGTCGATTACAGGGATGTTCTCTACGGCTTCCCGGAAATAACGAAGATCGCCACAGGCTGCAGGTTTGATGACTGCTCACACCGTAAGGAAGACGGATGTGTCGTCAGGAATGCCTTAGCTGAAGGCCTTATCGATGAAGGACGTTACGAAAGATATAAGAGCTTTTATACGGAGCTTTACGATAATAGGAACAATTACAGGCATAGGAGAAAGCAATGAGTTACATTGATATAGCACCGTCGATACTTGCAGCCGATTTCGGCTATCTGATGAGAGATATCAAGAAGGTGGAAGGCCACGCCGAGTACCTTCATATAGATGTTATGGACGGTCATTACGTCAATAATATCTCCTTCGGAATCCCGGTGATCCAGTCTATCAGGAAATATACGGACATGAAGTTCTATACGCACCTCATGATCACTGAGCCTGAGAAGTATATCAAGGCATTTGCAGACGCAGGATCTGACAATATCACTTTCCATCTTGAGTGTTCAGATGACCCCGATAAGCTTATAAAAGAGATCAATGATCTCGGCTGTACGGCAGGTATTTCGATTCATCCCGATACACCGGTCGAGAAGGTTTTCCCTTACATCGGCAAGGTGAAGATAATCCTCATCATGACCGTATATCCCGGCTTTGGCGGACAGGGATATCTTCCTTCTTCCAATGAGAGGATCGGGAAATTAAGAAAAGCGATTGACGAAGCCGGTGCTGATACCATCATCTCCGTTGACGGCGGAATCACTTTAGGAAACGTCAGGGAAGTCTACGAGGCAGGTGCCAGGTTATTTGTTGCCGGAAGCACGGTATTTAATGCAGAAGACCCTGCAAAAGCAATAGAAGATCTTAAGTCATGCGCTTTGTCATAATTACAGGCGGACCTTTGCCTGATGAAGCATCAGGCGTAATAAGAGGTTTTGCAGGTGAACCTGATACAAGGCTCATCGCCTGTGATTCCGGCTGTGACTATCTTGCCGGAACGGGCATAGTTCCTGATGTTGTTATAGGAGACATGGACTCCATTACCGTTAAGGGCTTAGATTTCATAAAGGCAAATGATGTCCCTGTTGAGAAGTATCCTGTCGAAAAGGACTGGACCGACACTGAGATCGCTCTTAAAAAGACAGGAAGTGATGATGAGGTTATCCTTGTGTGCCCTTTGTCAGGCAGGATCGATCATGTCATCGCAAACTTAGGCCTTGCAGTGCAGTACAGATCCGAAGGAAGAAAGATAACGGTAACTGACGGCATTACAACATGCTGTCCTCTGACAGGCGAAGACTTCGCGGAAGTAAGTGTCAGTTCTTATGAAGGCGGAGCGGCAGTATCTCTGATGCCATTTAGTTTTGATGCACCTGTCACGGGTGTTACGACGGAAGGATTGTATTATCCGCTTACTGATGCAGTCCTTAATGCAGGCTCATCCTTATCTTTTTCGAACCATCCTGTTGAAGGGGCAGAAAAGATCAAAGTATCGATAAAATCGGGCAAGCTCGTCCTTGTGGTAACAAAATCGGTCTAAAGCCTTTATCTGACTGCGTTTGCGGGTTCTCGGGCCCTTGAGAATTGAATTTTCAGGTGCCAAAATTGAGACTTTAGCATATTGAATGAGACTGGCATAGGGGCATATACTTATACTGCAATTAAATGAAACGCATCCTTTAGGGGGTGCGTTTTTTTATTGCTAATTTTATTTGCGGAGGAACAACAACATGATGGACTACGAGAGTTTCAAAGAGAGAGTAATGGACGAATTCTTAAGCTATATGCCGGAGCGCTATTCTGACTGCATGATCGAGCTGAGGAAAGTTCCCAAGGTCAATTCCTGCCTTACGGGAGTTGTGATAATCCCTAAGGGCAAGCCCCGTTCATACTGCAGCCCCACATTCTATATGGAGAGGATGTACGAGCAGTATCTGGAGTGTGATTCTTTCGAGCAGGTCATGGCAAATCAGGCAGTCTATCTTGAAGAGTCGATCAAGTTCCTGCCCGAAGACATAATGAAGCTCGATTTCAATTCTTTAAAGGATAAGATCGTTTTCCAGATCGTTAATACTAAAGAGAATCAGGAGATGATAAAGCACTGCCCGCACAGGAGCTTCATGGATCTCTCGGTCGTATACAGAGTCATCGTGAATGTCGATGAGCACGGAGTGTCAGGGTTCCTCGTAACCAACGACATCGCCAGCGCTGAAGACCTCCCGGAGTCTCTTTTATACCGCCTCGCAAAGAAGAACACAAGGAAGTTATTCCCGTTTAAGAGTGAACGCATAGAGGACACTATGAAGAGGATGATGAAGCGCTGGGGCGTAAAGGATAAGGATATCGAAGCATCCTTTTCCGGTGTGGATGAGATCCCCATGCAGGACAGAGTCTATGTATTGAGCAATGAGTATGAATTCTTCGGAGCTAACGCGCTCCTTTACTCGGATGTGCTTAAGAAGGTCGTAAAGAGCATCGGAACCGACTGCTACATTCTGCCGTCATCCGTGCATGACCTGGTCATCCTCTCGACTGAGACATTCAGTGAGAGCTCAAGGCTCAGGACACTCGTAAAGGATACGAACTTTGAGCATGTAAGGCTCTCCGACAGGCTGTCGGACAATATCTACCGTTTCAGCATAGTTGACGGATCGCTTACGTGCGTGACTGAAGAATCGGAGGCTGCATCGTGAAGAATAAAGGATTACCGGAATGGTTTGCCAGATTGCTGGCAATAATAATGACGGCAGCGCTTGCAGTTTGCTCGCTGCCGTTTTTTATTGGGACAAAGACCGTTAATGCCGCCGTATTAAGCTCGAATGCCCTTGTGTCTGAAGCTAATACGAAGAAGGCCGGGTATGCAAGTGCAAAAAGCTTCCGCGATGAGATCCTTGCCGCATGCTCGAAAATGTCAGGCGTCAAATACCAGTGGGGCGGCGGAGGCTGGAACGGCATAGACTGCGCAGGTTCTGTAAGCCTTGCTTACAGCGTGGCCCTTAAGACTGCAAAGATCACAGGCACGTCGGGTTCATACGGCAAGAAGACTCTGTCTTACTCCGGAGGAGCCAATCCTGACAAGTACGGCTTCTTCAGACCGGGATTTGCCGGCATTAAGTCGAGCTTTAAGGATTCTTTGTTAAAGAACAGGGGAATTACGCCCACGGAGAATAGATTTTCGAGCTTTGAGAAGAATGGCAGGAGCGGCATACAGGATGACGAGTGGATCGACATCATCAATACCTATGGATTTAAGCCCGGCGACATGATCTTGTGGTGGAATGACAACAAGGACAAGAATAATGCCCAGCACATAACCATTTATGCCGGCATAGAAGACGGCGTCCCCATGCAGTGGACAGCAAGCTCGACCACGGGTTATTTCTGCAAAAAGTCTTTATCCAGCAGTTCTTCCGAAGCCGGAAAGGGAAGTTTTACGGGCTTTATGGGCCTTAGGGCGACCGGCTTGACTGACGATGCTTATGCGGGCTTTTACCTTGATAAAAGGGATCCTTCAGGCATCAATTATACAGGAGCTGTATTTACCGTATATAAGGATCAGGAACTTAACAATATCGCAGGCGAATTAAGAGATGACGACAATGACGGGATCTATAACGATTTCTACCTGCTGACAGGGTCCGGCTTTGCAAAGCAGAAATACCGCCTGACGCCTAAAGACCAGTCGGGAAGCTCATTTGAAGATGCTCTTTATATCAAAGAGACCACGATCCCTGACGGGCTTATCCTGCCTGACGGATCTAAGAAGAGCTTAAAGGATCAGGACGGGAATGTTCCTGCGGTATATAAGTTCTCAGACCCCGATGTCTATGAGATCCTGATAAGGATAACCGGAGGTGACGGTTCGGAGGGCCGGCTTGAGTATTCGATAAAGAAGAAAGGCGGAAGCTCTCTCTATTCATTCGTAAAGGACGGGTATGCCTATACTTCAGGTTCTGATGTGATGCTCGTAACAAACATGAAGACTTCAGAGTCAGAAGCAGGCAGGGGAAAGGGCGCAGGCCTTTTTACAGATGCCAGCAGCATAAAGCTCGAAAAGACCACGTCCACGTCATTTGATACATCGTCTGTTGTATTTACCGTCACTGAAAGAGGCGTTGCGGTTGCCACATATAAATATGCAGACGGTAAATGGAACTGGTACGATGCCTCAGGCGATAAGTGGGAAGGCACGGATTCTTTTCCTCTTAAGTACGGCACTGAATACGTGATAACAGAGACCTTTGATAAGGGCGAGCCGTTTAAATGTGCAGACGGAACCGTGATCGAATATGAATTCTCCAATGATTCCGGCTGGACGAAGACAGGCGAAGCAAGCTATCAGTATGTCTTTAAGACTGACAGCCCGGCATCTGCTAAGACTTATTCATTCAAATGCGAGAACAACAAGCATTCAGGAGCTTTAAAGCTCCTTAAGGCAGTTGCAGATGAAGACGATACCAGGGACGGGTTTGTTTTCGAGCTTTGGAACAAAGATAAGACAGTAAAACTTGCAGAAGGAGTGTCAGATAAAGATGGAATCGTACAGTGGAAAGCAGGCGGGACAGTTTCTCCTGAGCTGTCAGGAATACCAGTCGGACGATACTTTCTTGTCGAAGTGCGTCCTGATCATACATATCATGAAACTGAGACCAGGTATGTATATGAAGTCCCTGAAGGATTCACGGACGGAAAAGACGGGAAATGGTACAAGGAGATAAATGTTACCACAGAAACCTTAAATGAGAACATTACCAATGACAGATTGGAAAGTTCGATTAAGGTCATAAAGACTTCGGAAGACGGCATCACTTCGAATGTTGAATTCACTCTTACTTACGGCGGTACCAACGAAGAGCCTTCGTGGGATGATTCCGTTCTTGCAAACGGCAGGACAGATAAGAACGGAGCGGTCAGTTTCTCTAATATCCCGACCGGATGGTACAGGATAGAAGAGAAGATAGAGCCGGCATATAAGCTCTTCTGGGACGATGGTACAGAAGGTAATACCAGGACCGTTAAGCTTACAGAGAAGAATGACAACAAAGTGGTAACGGTAAAGGCTGTAAATAAGATCGATATCAATCCGAAGATATCGACAACTCTTACTGACAGCCGGGGCTTGCACAGTATCAACTGCGGAAGCAGCATTGAACTTACCGATGTGGTCCATTTCGAGAATCTTACAGCGGGCTACGAATATAAGATCTCGGGATGCCTTTTGGACAAAGCGACCGGCGAGGTCCTTAAGGATCAGGGCGGCAACGAGTATAGAGAAAGTGTTGTTTTCAAGGCTGACAGGACAACAGGTGAGGTGTCTCTGGATCAGAAGGGCAGAGAAGTAGTAACCGGAGAAGCAGTTGTAAAGTTTACAATAGACAGCAGTTTTCTGTTCTCCCGGGTATTCGGGGAAGGCGGTTCGTCTTTATCGGTCGTATGCTTTGAGACTCTTTATTTCAGAGATATCGCGATCGCTAAGCATAATGATCTTGAGGACGAAGATCAGACTGTTTCGATCAAGCCTTGTATATCCACCTCAGCTTCTGACAGCAGGACCGGGACAGGAGTACTGGCGTTGTCTGAGAAC
This sequence comes from Saccharofermentans sp., assembly GCA_016292145.1. GTDB lineage: Bacteria > Bacillota > Clostridia > Saccharofermentanales > Saccharofermentanaceae > Saccharofermentans. The sequence goes on along the minus strand of JAEFBA010000001.1, from coordinate 61,022 downwards.
GTGGGAATCAATGACAGCGTTGTTTTCGAAGGTCTTAATCCGGGTGACAGATATGTCCTGACGGGAACCCTGATGGACAGATCCACCGGAGAGCCCTATTTGGATTCCGATGGCAATACTTACACGAAGACAGTGATATTCAGGCCCGAAGAATCTTCAGGGTATGTAATAGTGCCGTTCGAGAATGTGAAAGTTCCGACGGATATGATCGAGCTGGTTGTTTTCGAATCATTGAAGACTTATGACGGAGGCAGAGATATCGCCGCGCATGAGGACATTAATGACGAAGGCCAGACATTAAGAAGGCCGTCCTGCCGGACCCGGGCGACAACTGTAAAAGGAGATAAATCGTTCCTTAAGAATTCCACGGTTACGATAGTTGACCATGTCAGTTATGAGAATCTGGAACCGGGCCGTACCTATTATGCAAAGGCTGTTCTTAGATTAACTGACGGTACTGAAGTAACCAATAAAGGAACCGAAGTCGTATCTTTGCAGCAGTTCGAGCCGTCAGAGCCTTCGGGCACCGTAGATGTAACCATTAAGTTCAAGTCAACCGGTTTGGAAAGCGGTGACACTGTTGTAGTCCTCGAGAATATCTATGACATGTCAACTGAAGAAGAGGTTGCATCAGGCGTGCAGACAGAAGATATCAGGGTGCTTTCCCACGAAGACCTGAATAACAAAGATCAGAGCCTGGCAGTTACGGACATTCCGATGTCGGGAGAGATCCTTAGCGGCAAAACGGTTATCGGATTAATCGTATTTGTTGTCTCGGCCGGCGCCGGAGCTTATGTGATCACAGGCGAGATCAAAAGAAAGAGGATCAGAAGGAAAGAATAATGAAGAGCCGTTATTTAAGACCGTTGTCAGCTGTCGTTCTTACAGGCTTATCTGTCGCAGCACTCTTATTGTTCGTGGAAGAGTATGCGAAGTCTTATCTAAGGAACACGGTAAAGGACGAAGTGCTCTCAAGAGATGATTCTGGTGATGCTGTCTATGAAGTCCCCGCAGGAGATTTCTTGTCCGTAAACGGTGAAGAGAATGCGGACGGCGGATCGTTTGGGGAAGGTTTGTTTGAGATAGCAGGGTATTGCAAAGGAGCCGGCGGGACAGAGGATCTCCATCTGATAGGGATAATCAATATACCTGAATTGGATATCGAAGAGCCTGTCTGGGAAGAGAATACCAACCTTGCCATGCGCTATGGCGTGATACTCATGAAGGATTCTGCAAGACCGGGACAGAAAGGCAACAGCATTATAGTAGGACACAGGAATACGATAACTCATACGGTCTTTGATAAGCTCCCTCTGATCAAAAATGGTGATGCCGTCACGATAACCACACCCGATGGTTTGGAGCAAAATTATAGGGTGAACGGTACTTACTACTGTTCACCCTATGATCTTCAAAACTATGTAGGTACTTCAGCCGATCATCCAGTAATGATCACGCTGATAACCTGTGCGAGGGAAAAAGGCAACAGCTGGCGCTTTATTGTTACCCTTATACCTTCAGACTCTTAAAGAGCTGCTCTGTGGCTGATGCCGAGTTCTTCAGCTACTGCGAAGAATGCCTTTCTGGAATTCCTTATCGAGACTTCGGAAACGCAGAATGCGAGACGGCAATAGCCGGGACGTGCAAAGCTCGATCCCTTAACGAGAAGGAGATTCTGTTTAGCGCAGATCTTGGCAAACTCTTCGTCGGTCAATCCCTTAGGGGTATTCATGAAGATGTATAGCGCGCCGTTGGGCTTAACTGCATCAAAGCCTGCATCAACGATGTTGGAGTAAAGAAGGTTTCTTCTGTTCTCGTAGTTTGCAACGTCGACTTTTGCGTAGATGGCCTTTTCGATTACTTTCTGCCAGATAGCAGGAGCGTTAACGCTGCCCAATGTTCTGTTGGAAAGAACGATAGCACCGGTGAGTTCTTCAAAGTCGGCACACTTAGGTGATACGAGCGTATAACCGATTCTCTCGCCGGGAAGTGACAAGGACTTGCTCCATGAGAAGCAGATGATGAGGTTGTCGATATACTTGAGTGCGCAGGGGACTTCAGCTCCGTCGTAAGCCAGATCGATATAAGGCTCGTCTGAGATTACATAGATCGTGTGATCCTGCTTCTTGAGCATATCGTTGAGTTCTGTAAGGAGCTCAGCCGGATATACGACACCGGAAGGATTGTTAGGTGAGTTTACGATGATCGCCTTGGTCCTGGATGTGATTGCCTTCTCGATATCGGAGATGACGGGCATGAATTTGTCGTCAGTCTGTACGATGACGACCTTGCCGTTATGGTTTGCAACATAGCCGTTGTATTCCATGAAGTAGGGAGCAAGAAGGATTACTTCGTCATCAGCATCAAGGATGGAATGGAGGACGTCGTTCATGGCGGATGCGGCACCGACTGTCATGCAGACAGCTTCAGGACCGATCTCCATGCCTGCTTCCTTGCCGCGCTTCTCTGCTACGATCTTGCGTGTGGAAGGATAACCTGCATTAGGCATATAGCCGTGCATACCGGGAGTGGGGTTCTCGGCCAGGTCCTTAAGAGCATCGAAGACTTCCTTCGGAGGCTCCAGGTCAGGATTGCCGATAGAGAAGTCATATACATTTTCTGCGCCGTAGATAGCCTTAAGTCTGCCGCCTTCTTCGAACATCTTACGGATCTCGGAGCCGCCCTTAAGAGCTTCAGCCATTTTCTTGGAAATCATAGTAATACCTCTTATAAATGAAAATTAGAAATAATATAGCACAAAATCAGTGATTAGGACCCGTTAAGTAACAGGCTCTTCGCTTGATGCCGGGATGGAGACTTCGTTCTCGTAAGACGGATTCTGGAGTCTGTTAACGAAGAATCTCTCGGATAGCGGCTTGTCATAGAAGAAGGACTGGTAGAGATTGCAGCCGCACATCATGAGGTCATCGACCTGCTTCTGGGATGTGACGCCTTCGCAGATTACCTTATAGCCTAAGCTGTTGGCGAGGTTGATCATGTCGTTGGTGATGATGCGTCCTCTTGCGTCTTCAGGATCGAATCTGTCAGCGGCGATCTTAACATAGCTTGCCTCCATGTCGTGAAGGAGAGTAAGCGTGGACTGGCCGGTGCTGAATCTGTCCAGAGTAACGAGTATCCCGGCTTCGGATAAGGTATGGGTAACATCCTGAAGGATCGGCACTCTCTGTGTGAAATCAGGCTCCGAGAATTCGATGCCGATGAGATGGTGATCTACTTCGTACTTGTCGATAACGGCAAGGATATCTGCAGCGATCGAAGCATTGAAGAGATGGCGGCCGGAGAAGTTGACCGATATAGGAACGAGCGGGATGCCCTGCGACTGCCAGGTCTTGATGTTCTTACAGACATTCTCGAGAACATAGAAATCGATCTTGGTAACTATTCCTGAGTCAGTTGCAAGAGTAATGAATTCCTGGGGAGCCATTATCTTTCCGTCCAAAGGCCATCTTGCAAGAGCTTCTGCTGCATGGAGATGCGGTTTGTCTTTCAGGCTGATAACAGGCTGGTAGTATATAAGGAATTTATGCTCATTAAGGGCACGTGTAAGAGTCTCAGTGTTGTTGAGGTTCTTCTCGTTTATCTCTTCGGAATAATATACGATATCGATGTTTTTCTTCTTGGAGTAGCTTAAAGCCTGTGCACATTCGCCCATGACCTGAGGACCGAAGCGGTGGCTTGTACGGATCGTCGTAATGCCGGCCCTGCAGCTGAAGAAATGCTCGAACTTATCCCCCTCGTACGTGAGTGTAACGGGTACCGATGAGATAAAGTGCTCAAGTTCAGGGAGCCTGGAAGTAGTAAGGATAACTATGAAGTTATCGCCGCCCAGGTGGATGGCGTATTCGCCTCTGCCTTCGTCCGGAAAATCGTTCAGTTTGGCTCCGAAGTGCTTGATCGCCGAACCTGCAATATCCGAACCGAAGTATTTGTTTAACTGGTTTACGTGTTTGATGTTGATGAAAGCGACCGAGTATTTTATGGCAGTGCCGTTCGCGAAGATCTCTTCGAGCTTATTCCTGAGGAAGTTATGGTTATACATGCCGAACTCAATATCGTTGTTGTAAAGAAATGAATACTGGGTGCTTAAACGGCTGACGGCTATCTTGTTGGCAACAGCGGATCTGAAGATCTTGCTGAACTCCAGCTGTTCAACTGTCTGCTGGGGAGGGAACTGCTTGTAAGTGAATCTGATCACGGTGATGACGGAATCAGGGCTCCCAAGCGTTATTTCAAAGAATTCCTGGCCGACATTATCGGATAAGAAGTCAACATTCTTGGATACCGGGCGGCCGCTGATTATCTGGGTATCTTCGATCTTGGCTATCGAAAGATAGTCGGCATACTTGAAAAAGCGGTCGTTAAACCTGCAGTCGACACATTCGTCGAGTGTATCAAAGAAAGCATTTATATCTGGATTACCCGAAGCCATAATCTATCCTTAGCATTTGATACCTTGATTTTAAGGCACTAAAGTATTCTTTACAACAATTATAAGAATTATCAAAAAAATTAGACTGACAAAGAGTAATATGAAAGAACGAAAAATGACATATAGACAGTTTATCGGAGCCAAAGGCGAAGAATCCGCGGTAAAACTTCTTGAAGACAACGGGTTTACGATCCTTAAACGCAACTACAGCGTCCATAATGTCGGCGAGATCGATATCATTGCGGAAAAGGGCGGAGACATCCATATCATTGAGGTCAGGACCAGGCTCAACAAAGGGGCTTATCCCGATTCGGCGGAATCTGTTAAGGGCGCGAAAAGGCTCAAGGTTATGAGGACTGCAGGGTATTATCTTGCGGAAAACAACCTTTATGACAGGAATGTTGTTTTCGAGGTGTGCATGGTCACACACGATAAAAGGGGGAACATAGAACGGACCGAGCTTGTGCCGTTTTGAACGCCTGATGTTATAATTTTAAGAATAAAGAATTCTGAAGATTTACGGAGTGGAGCATGGTCGTAATTTTGCCTTATGTTTTTGCCTTGATCATTGTGATTATCACAGTGGTTGAAGAGATCAGATTCCGTAATTACAGAAAGCCTGAGAAGGTCGCGAAGAAGTTCGCGCTCATTGCGATCGTCTTTGGAATACTCCACCTTATCTGCGATTTTTACCCGTTTGATTATACCGGCGGCACAGGTATCGATTATATCGGACAGGCCGTAGCCTATGGTTTGTTTATTAACGCGATCATATACTCGACTTTGATCGTTTACCTTAACTTCGCTGTCGCGGCATCTGTGTATGCAGTCAAAGCCATAAAGAATAAGAAGACACGCAAAAAAGGCATCTTATGGCTGGTCTTAAGCTGGATCTGCGCGCTTGTTGTTGCGGGAATAGTAATTGGAAATATCATTTCCGATAATGTGCGTAAAAACAGCGTAAAGGTCGGAGTCAAAGAGGTGACTCCGGTTACCGATACCGACGGACAGCCTGCGGCGCTTGTTGTTTATGAGTTTTATAACGGCACCGGCAGCGACATCACATATCTGTCGACGGTCTATGACGAAGTATCCCAGAACGGCCAAGAGATATATGACACAAACATAGAAGATTCCGGCATCGATTATGAGATAGAGGCAGTTAAGCCAGGCTGTTCGGTCGAGATCCGTAAGGCGTACAGGCTGGATGATCCGTCTGAGCCGGTAAAGATCGTTTGCCAATCTTATGACGGCTATGTGGTTTATGTCGACGCCGAGTATGAGGTGAAATGACAGATAACCATAGGGAATTGGTGGGTTTCTGCCCCTGATTTTCATCCAAATAACCACCAGGACTTAAGATCCTGGTTGTGCAACGTGCCGAATTTGTCTAAAAATGCATTTTCGAGAAGAAGAAATGCCATTTTTCGATTTTTGTTTATTGCTTTAATTTCCTAATAAACTATAATTGTTGAGGCTTTGGGCAGGGTGGCCCATGCCGAAAATGCAAGATTACAAATCAAAAATTTCATTTTTAGGAAGGTTGGCTATCATGAAGGGTTACCGTGAGATGACAAAAGAAGAGCTCCTCAAAGTCAGGGAAGAGCTGAACGAACGCTATGAGAAGTGCAAGGCACTGAATCTTACGCTCGATATGACCCGCGGCAAGCCGTCTCCTGTACAGCTTGACCTTTCCAACGATATATATGACACGCTCAAGGACGGTTTCAAGACTGCCAAGAACGAAGATACCAGGAACTACGGTATCGCTCCCGGCATCGAAGAGATCAGAGCCGTTTTCGCTGAGCTCCTCGGAACAGATAAAGATAATATCTTCATGGGTAATTCCTCATCTTTGAACCAGATGTATGATGCGATTATGCGTTCTATGGTCTTCGGTGAAGTTGATTCTCCCAAGCCCTGGTCACAGGTAGAGGGAAGAAAGTGGCTCTGCCCGGCACCCGGATATGACAGACACTTCAGAGTTACAGAGACAATGGGCTTTGAGCTCATCGCTGTTCCCATGACTGAGAACGGCCCTGACATGGACGTTGTTGAAGAACTCGTTAAGGATGAGAACGTTAAGGGTATCTGGTGTGTTCCTTGCTACAGCAATCCGGACGGCGTTGTTTATTCAGCAGAAGTTTGCGAGAGGCTCGCGAAAATGGAGACAGCAGCACCTGACTTCAGGATCTTCTGGGATAACGCTTATGTATGCCACCACCTCTATGAGGACAGAAGCACATGGGGCAGGCTCCCTGACATGCTCTCACTTTGCGAGAGCTATGGACATGCCAACAGGGTATATGAGTTCGCTTCATCATCCAAGATCACTTTCGCAGGCGGCGGTATCTCATGCTTTGCTGCGAATAAGGACAACATGACTTGGGCAAAGAAGTATTTGAATGCACAGGCTATCTGCACGAATAAAGTCAACCAGTTAGCTCATGCAAGATTCCTTCCTGACAGCGAGTCTGTTTATGCTCACATGATGAAGCATGCGGCAATCCTCCGTCCGAAGTTCGAAGCTTGCAAGAACGTTCTTGAAGAAGAGCTCGGTTTTGACGATCTCTGGCACTGGACAAACCCTAAGGGCGGTTATTTCGTAAGCTTCTACGCTATGCCCGGAACTGCAACAAAGGTCGTTGCAATGTGCAAGGAAGCAGGCGTAGCTCTTACTCCTGCAGGCGCAAGCTATCCTTACGGCAAGGATCCTTCTGATTCGAATATCAGACTTGCTCCTTCATTCCCCGGAATCGAAGATATCGAGAAGGCCGTCAGAATCCTCACGATCTGTGCTAAAATCACAGCAGTTGATAAATTGTTGGAGGATCTTTAATAATGAGCAAAGATACATACGAGAGCCCTTTAAACTCCCGCTATGCCAGCCGCGAGATGCAGTACATCTTCTCGCCTGATAAGAAGTTCCGTACATGGAGACTTCTCTGGATTGCATTGGCTGAAGCTGAGAAGGAATTAGGTCTTGATATTACTGATGAGCAGATCGCTGATCTTAAGGCTCACAAGGATGACATCGATTACGAAGATGCCGCAGCCGAAGAGAAGATCCGCCGTCATGACGTAATGGCTCATGTTCATTCATACGGCAAGCAGGTCGCAGGTTCCGGTGCTGACCGTATCATTCACCTTGGCGCTACATCCTGCTATGTAGGTGACAACACAGACATCATCATAATGAGAGAAGCTTTAGAGCTCATTAAGAAGAGACTTGTAGTTGTTATCGCAAAGCTTGCTGATTTTGCTGACGAATACAAGGCTATGCCGACATTGGGATTTACCCATTTCCAGCCTGCACAGCTCGTAACGGTAGGCAAGAGGGCAACACTCTGGCTCCAGGATCTTGTTTTCGATCTTGAGACAGTAGAAAATGCTATAGCTTCGCTGAAGCTCCTCGGCTGCAAGGGTACTACAGGCACACAGGCTTCTTTCTATGATCTTTTCGACGGTGACCACGAAAAGTGCGTTGCACTCGACAAGAAGATCTGCGAGAAGATGGGCTTTGAGCAGTCCTACTATGTATCCGGCCAGACATATTCCAGAAAGATCGATTACACTGTCCTTTCTGCACTTGCTGCCATCGCACAGAGCGCTCACAAGTTCTCTAACGATATCAGACTTCTCCAGCACTTAAAGGAGATCGAAGAGCCTTTCGAGAAGAACCAGATCGGATCTTCCGCAATGGCTTATAAGAGAAATCCTATGAGATCAGAGAGAATCGCATCTCTTTCAAGATATGTGATCGCTGATGTTCTTAATCCTGCAATGACATCTTCAGAGCAGTGGTTCGAGAGAACATTGGATGACTCTGCAAATAAGAGGATCTCAGTACCTGAGGCATTCCTCGCAGTTGACGCTATCCTCGGCATCTATACAAATGTTGTTTCCGGTCTTGTCGTATATCCCAAGATGATCGAGAAGCACATTAATGATGAGCTGCCTTTCATGATGACAGAGAACATCATGATGGAAGCTACGAAGAAGGGCGGAAACCGTCAGGAACTCCACGAGGAGATCCGTCAGCTCTCCATGCAGGCGGGTTCTGTTGTTAAGAATGAAGGCAAGCCCAATGATCTTCTCGAGAGGATCGCAGCTGACCCGAAGTTCGGCATGACAATGGATGAACTCTTGAAGCTCAGGGATCCCAAGCTTTACATCGGACGATGTCCCGAGCAGGTCGACGCATTCCTTACAGAGTGTGTCAGACCGTTGATCGAAGCGCACAAGGATGACCTTGAGGTAAGTGAAGTAGAGCTGAAAGTATAAGAGACAAGTAAGCGCAACAAACAGTAACTTATGCGGGATATTCCGGCTGGCGTGATCGCAGTTTGGCATATCCCGCTTTTTATATTAAAATATAGATAACTCGAACATGGTGGCCTCTAAATTGGACCTACATGACGTAATAAGGAGCTTGGGCCTGTCTTTTTGATGTAAAGCCTTGTAAGTTGGACTATTGAGATCTGATACCTGAGCACCGCCCTGGATTTCCGGGTGTCAATCAGAGTCCGCTATGCTTCGGGGGTTTTTAAGGAGAATATGATGGAACAATATATTGGTGCATATGATTACGCATCTTCCGGCCCGGCCTCTGATAATGTGGCTGGTGCTGTTTTTTTATACCTGAAATTGATAAATCTCAGATCCTGCCGATGTTGAATCATGAACTGACCGGCTTAATGATTTAACACGAAAAGGAGAATTTATATATGAAGCTTTACAACACACTCACAAGATACAAGGAAGATTTCAAGCCTATTGAAGAAGGCAAGGTCAAGATGTATGCGTGCGGCCCTACGGTCTATAACTATTTCCATCTTGGCAATGCCAGACCTTTTGTTACTTTCGATACCCTCGCAAGATATCTTGAATACAGAGGCTATGATGTAACGTTCGTACAGAACTTTACCGATATCGACGACAAGATGATCAAGCGCGCCAACGAGGAAGGCATCACAGTAGAGCAGCTCGCTGACCGCTTCATCAAGGAATACTATGTTGACGCAGACGGCCTTAACATCAAGCGTCAGACATACCAGCCCAGAGCAACCCAGTCTATGAAGGCCATAATAGGTCTCATCAAGGCTATGGAAGCGAACGGCTACACCTACATCATCGAAGGTGACGGCGTTTACTATGACGTTTCCAAGAAGGCTGATTACGGCAAGCTCTCACACTATAAGCTCGATGAGCTTGAGGCAGGCGGCGGTGAGCGCAAGGCATCTTACGAAGGCAAGAAGAATCCCGGCGATTTCGCTGTCTGGAAGTTCAAGAAAGAAGGCGAGCCTTCATGGGGATCACCCTGGGGCGAAGGCAGACCGGGCTGGCACATCGAGTGCTCTGCCATGATCAAGCAGTATCTTGGTGATACGATCGATATCCACGGCGGCGGACAGGATCTTATCTTCCCGCACCACGAGAATGAGATCGCCCAGAGTGAGGCTGCAAACGGCTGCGCATTCTGCAACTATTTTGTCCACAACGCTTTCGTCAATATCGACGGCGAGAAGATGAGCAAGTCTTTGGGCAACTTCTTCACGATCAGGGATATCGTTAAGAAGTATCCTTACAACGTAATCAGATTCTTCATCCTGCTCGGCCACTACAGAAGCCCCATCAATTTCTCCGATGAGCTTCTTGCAGCTGCACAGACGAGCCTCGGAAGGATCTCCAACTGCGTAAGAAATGCTAACTTCGTTCTTGGCAACGGCGATCTTGCCGGCGATCCTGAAGCAGATAAGGTCCTGGAGGACGCCATCAAGGCAGCAGGCGACAGCTTCATCGCTCACATGGATGATGACTTGAACAGTGCCGATGCAATTACCGATATCTTCAATCTTGTCCGCCAGACAAATACGAGCGCTCAGGAGGCAAAGGTATCAGCAGCAACGCTCACGGCCGCAAGAGATAAGATCTTAGAACTCACAGGTGTTCTCGGAATCCTTTTGGATCTTGAGGATGCAATCCCTGAAGAGATCACAGAACTTGCCAATAAGAGAGCTGAAGCAAAGAAGGCTAAGGATTACGCTCTGGCTGATCAGATCAGAGACGAGATCCAGTCAAAGGGTTACACCGTTAAGGACGTACCCGGCGGCTTTAAGATCGAGAAGGCTAACTGATGATCAAACCGTTTATTGCACAGGATCTTCGCGAAGTATCGCCTCTGGTATTGGCCTATATCGGAGATTCGATATACGAGCTCTATGCCCGCTGCAAATCAGCTTCGCTCGGAGCCGGGAGCAATAACAAGATGCATAACAACACGGTGCGCTATGTGTCTGCCGAAGCGCAGGCAAACAGCATAAGGATTTTGCAGGACGAGCTGACGGAGAAGGAGACTGATTATTTCAGAAGAGGTAAGAATTCCAATCCTCACGCGGTCTCGAAAAATGCGAATCATGCTGATTACATGTACGCAACAGGATTTGAAGCCCTTTTGGGATATCTCTTCCTCAACAACGAAGAGCCCAGGATGGAATATCTGATCTACAAGAGTTTTGACATCTGCGACGGCGTTATTAAAAAGACTCCTCCGGCAGAAACAGAAGAAAAGAAGGAATAAGCTTTGGACAAAGGTAAGAGACGTTTTAATCAGGACAGAAAGCCCGGCAGACCTGCAAAACAGGCAAGGCCCGAATTCAAGCGTGACCGTGAGGATAACGCATTTGCAGACGCAGGTGCCACGGATAAGCTGGAAGGCAGAAATGCCGTAACTGAAGCGCTTGCCGCAGGAAGAGATTTCAATAAGATATGGATCTTAAAGCCTGATGGCGACAAGCCTTTGGACCACGGCCTTATCAGGATCTTAGACGAAGCAAATAAGCGCGGGATCATCGTTACAAGGGCAACAAGACAGATCCTTGATAAGATGAGTGCTACTCACAATCACCAGGGCGTTATTGCCTCAGTTGCACCTCATAAATATGCCGATCTTGATGAGATAATCGGTAAGTGCAGGGACGAGGGCAGACCTGCCTTGCTCGTTGCATTAGATGAGATCAAGGATGCCTATAATCTGGGTTCTATCTTAAGGATCTCAGACTGCTGCGGCGTTGACGGTGTCATCATTCCGGAGAGGCGTTCCGTTACTCTGGATTCGATGGTAGCCAAGGCTTCTGCAGGCGCTATCGAGTATGTTCCTGTAGCAAGGGTAACGAATCTTGCTCAGACACTTACGAGACTTAAGGAGAAGGAAAACTTCTGGGTCTGCGGTACGGATATGAATGCTGATTATGAGTACCACGATGCGGATTATTCAGGTAATCTTGTAGTGGTCATAGGCAGCGAAGGCGACGGAATGAGAGACGGCGTAAGGAAATGCTGTGACTTTACGGTATCGATTCCGATGTCAGGGCACGTAAACAGCTTAAATGCTGCTGTTGCAGCAGGTGTCGTGCTTTTCGAGGCACAGGCAAAGAGACATAAAGAGGTTTGAGGAGTTGTACAGAAAGGGTAACAGCTTGAAGCTTTTCAAGGGATCAGCACATAAGATCCTCGCTGTTATCATGTGCATTTGCCTGGTAATGGGAATGTCTGTCTGTCTTACAGGATGCAATTTCTTTACCGGCCTTTCCAAAGGCTTTAAGGCAGCACAGAAGGAACTTTCCAAATCCGAACTTGCCAGGATCGTTGTCGTTGCAATATCAGACGAACGCAATGTGTCAGACGCTTTCTCCAAGATACCGGAAAGCCAGCTCGACGGCCTGTCATATTCTGTTTTTGCAGAATACTGTTCTGTGCTGCGCAAGAATTCACAGGTCCACGGCACGCCTGATTCATTCAGGTTTCTGACCGAATCGGAAAAGAATGTCTTTTTCAATGAGATCGATGCAAATGCCGGTGAGCAATACAAGACCATTGATGAATACGGTGATATGGATGTCGTTGAGCTTGTCTATTCCAAGGACAGGGATTCAAAGGCACCTCCCGTAAGATTCATCCTGGCTGATAATGACGGCGAATTTTCCATAGGCGGCAAATATGTAAATGATTCGATGTTTGCATATGCTTTTATGAATCACTATTTCGATATGATCGATGAAGGCAATGTCGACGGCCTCGAAGCGGTGATCAGGTCTTCATACAATTCCGATATCTACTTGAATTCCGTCATCCAGGCGAAGGCGAATTCCATCGTCGAATACTACAAAATGAAGGTTAAGACCAGCACCAAGGATTATGAACTGAAGATCCTGTCGCCGACCCATGTCTTATACAGGATCCCCGAAGTCTTCACCGATTATAACGATTCGTTTACCTCGAAAAGTGTATCTCTCAAAGTATATAAGGACACCAACGGATTCTGCATCTTGGATCATATCCCGTCCACGATCAGCGAGATAAGCCTTTACAAGAACGGCGTAAGCAAGCTGAGAATGGGCTCAACATACAGCCAGAGCGAGATCTACAGACTTCTGGGCGAGCCTGTTCTCTCAACAGTTTCCAATGATATCGTCGCGCTTGCATACAAGGGCGTTACATTAAGATTTACTGCTGACATCAAAGACGGCAGGTGGTCTGTAGGAAAGCTCTTTTCCGTAGTCGTCCGTAACCAGGGTGACTTCACGCTCGGAGAGGACATCTATGTCGGTATGAATGTTTCGGAGCTCCTTCTTGTATATCCGATGTTCGATGAGTGCAACTATCAGAGCTCATTCAAAAACGTAGACGGCGAGTTCACGCTGGCCTTCAGATTTGATGACTTCGGAAATGTTACCCGTATCGATCTGGGTGAGAGCGTAGGTTAAGGCTTCTTAACGCACTTGGCTCTGAGCAGGTCTGTCTCATGTGAAGTAAGACCGTTAGCAATAAGAAGATTGCAGACGTCGCCATTCCATTTTCTGTCGATATAATCCAGGAACATGACCATATTCTGTTCATCGGACCTTAATGCATGCTTTAGGTCATCAGGCATCCTGCGCATATAGGGTACGAGGAAATCCTTAAGATATTCGTATGAGATCTTGTAGTTGGTAATGATGTCTTTTCTGGAAGCTCCGCTTATAAGATAGAGGATAGCGGCGACGACTCCGGTCCTGTCCTTGCCGTGGTGGCAGTGGAACAGGGCAGTGCCCTTGCAGTCTAAAAGAACCCTCATGATCTCAGCGAGGCGGTCGCCCATCTCTTCAGCGATTATGATGTAGTAATCACCGAGAACGTGAGTCCTCAGATATTCCATCGTCTGATCCTTGGTATCGTTGGGATTGCCGTTAAGGAGCGGGATGTTGTAATAATCGACATCCGGATCTTTGATAAAAGGGTTTCCGGCCTGGGCTATCTCTTCAACGCCTCTTAAGTCAATGACGGTCTTGATCCCGTATTCTTTAACTTCGGTGACTTCTTTAGGCTTAAGGTAGTGCGGTGAACCGGACCTTATGAAAAGCCCGCTTCTGAATGTGTTGCCGCCTTTAAGCGGCATTCCGCCAAGTTCTCTGCAGTTGATAAGAGCCAGCTCCTTCAACAGCTGTGCATCAGGATTATAATTGCTCATGTTTATTCCCCATATTTTTTAATCGCAAGTATTCTATACAAATCGTGATTGACATTCAAGGCTTCAAGTAATATCATTATTAGGCTATTGGGAGACCAATGCTTTATACGCGCCTATAGCTCAACTGGATAGAGCGTCTGACTACGGATCAGAAGGTTGTGGATTCGAGCTCTGCTAGGCGCGCCATACACAAAGCTGCTGCTGACAGGCGGCAGCTTTTTTAATACCCGAAGGAGGTAATCTTATGCGTAAGGTTCTTGTTGTCGTAGACATGCAGAAGGATTTTATCGACGGAGCACTCGGTTTTGAAGGTGCTGACAAGATCATTCCCGGCATCATCTCAAAGATCAGGGAATTTGAAGGATCAGGCGACGAGATAGTCTATACGCTTGATACTCATTTCGAGAACTACATGGAAACACAGGAGGGAAAGAACCTGCCTGTGCCTCATTGCATCAAAGGTTCCGACGGCTGGGGACTCTGCGATGAGTTAAAGCCCCTCCTCGAAGGCAAAAAGTGCTTCGAGAAGCTCACATTCGGCAGCGTCGAGCTCGCTGAATACCTTAAGGAGAACGCATCTGAGATTTCTTCCATCGAAGTCTGCGGCCTTGTCTCCAACATCTGCGTAGTTTCAAACGCAGTTATCGCAAAGGCTGCCGCTCCTGAGGCTGAAGTCATCGTAGATTCATCTCTTACGGCTTCTTTTGCTCCTGATCTTCATCAGGCAACATTAGATGTCTTAAAGGGAATACAAGTAACCGTATTATAATATTGCAATCTTTCGCCGTGCTGTGATACAATTCATACTCGGCTATAAAATAATAATAATTATTTTGGAGGATATATAACATGGCATCCACAATTGAGAAGAAAGAACACTCTCAGGTAGTAATCAGCCTTGAGTCAAGCAAGGAAGAGTGGAACGAAGCCTTAAAGAAGGCTTACAACAAGAACAAGAACCGTTTCCAGGTTCCCGGCTTCCGTAAGGGCAAGGTTCCTTATCAGCTTGTCTGCCAGTATTATGGCGAGGGCGTACTTTATGAGGACGCTATGAATGAGATCGCAAATACTCAGTATCCTGAAGCAGTTAAGGAGCACGACCTCAAGGTTGTCTCCAGACCTGAGATGGACGTTACTGACATCAACGAGAACGGAATCAAGTACACTGTCACAGTTTACGTTAAGCCTGAATTCGAGCTTGGTCAGTATGAGGGCGTTGAAGTTCCCTTCAAGGATCAGGTTGTTACAGATGAGGACGTTGACGCTGAGATCGAGCGCATGAGAAAGAGAAATGCTTCTCTCGAGGAAGTTACTGACCGTGCAGCTCAGGAAGGCGACACAGTTACTATCGACTACGAAGGCTTCAAGGACGGTGTCGCTTTCGAAGGCGGCAAGGGCGAGGGTTATAACTTAAAGCTCGGTTCCAAGTCCTTCATCCCCGGCTTCGAGGAGCAGGTAGCAGGCCACAGCGAAGGTGAAGAATTCACTATCGAAGTTAAGTTCCCTGAAGACTATCATGCAGAAGACCTCAAGGGCGCTGATGCTACATTCAACGTAAAGATCCACGCAATCAAGACAGAAGTAGTTCCTGAGCTCGATGACGAGTTCGCAAAGGACGTTTCCGAGTTCGATACTCTTGACGAGCTCAAGGCTGACGTAAGAGCAAAGCAGCAGGAGAGAGCTGACAAGGACAACAAGGCAGCTTTCGAGAACGAGACAGTTCGTGCCGTATGCGACAACTGCGAGATCGACATCCCGGAATCAATGGTTCAGAACGAAGTAGAGCAGATGGCTGACGATCAGGCAGCTCGTATGTCCAACCAGGGCATCGCTCTTGACATGTACCTCCAGTATGTCGGCCAGAGCATGGACGAGTTCAAGAAGTCGTTAGAGCCCATGGCACGCGTAAGAGTTAAGTCTTCACTCGTTATCGAGAAGATCACAGAGAAGATCAATCCTGAGGTTACAGAAGAGGACTACAACGAAGAGCTCTCACAGATCGCTAACACATACAAGATCGACGTTGAGGAAGTAAAGAAGTCCATCGGCGAAGATTCCGCATTCATCAAGGATTCCATCCGCGCTCGTAAGACAGTTGAGTATCTCGCATCCAAGGCAGTCAAGGTTGAGCCCAAGGAGCCTGAGGCACCCGCTGAAGAGGCTAAGACAGAAGAGTAATCTCTTCCAGAATTTAGTTATTACACACCCCGTGAGGTTGATCCTTGCGGGGTGTTTTATCAGTGGTATGTAAGCGTTGTTGGTGGTTTTGCCGTTCGTTTGACCCAAAACGCCTGTTTGAACGGCGGAATGAACGGCGTTGCCGCTGGTTTTGCCGTTGGTTTGGCCCGAAAATGCCGTTTTGAACGGAATGAACGGCACCGCCGCATGTTTTGCCGTTGGTTTTAAAATTCTGGCACCGTCTGCAATAAAAAAGGCAGCCGTTCTTTTAAGAAGGCTGCCTGAATATTACTCTGAAAAAACTATAGCTTATGTCCTGTAGCTTCCGTTGATCTTTACGTAGTCGTAGGAGAAGTCGCAGGTGAACATTCTGTCGTAAGCGTCGCCTTCGTAGAGGGTGATGTCTACCTTGAGGTCGTGCTCGGAGAGCAGCTTGGCGGCTTCGTCCTCATCGAAAGCAACGGCTGCGCCGTCCTTGTACATGAGCATTCCGTTTAAATGAATGTCGACCTTCTCGGGATCGAACATTGCGCCGGAGTAGCCGACGGCTGTGAGGATACGGCCGATATTTGCGTCTTCACCGAAGAATGCTGTCTTGCAGAGAGGAGACCTTGCGACGGAAGTAACGATGAGCTTGGCGTCTTTCTCGTCCTTAGCACCGTGAACTTCAATCTCAACAAACTTTGTAGCGCCTTCACCGTCTGCAGCGATCATCCTTGCAATGTCCTCAGCGAGCCCGCAGAACGCGTTCTCAACGAGCTGATAATCTTCACTGCCTTCTTCCAGGGAGACGCCTGAGGCACCGTTAGCGAGGATAACGACCATATCGCAGACGGATGTGTCACCGTCGACCGAAACGCGGTTAAAAGTATATTTAACAGCCTTCTGGAGCATCTTCTTCAGAGAAACTGAATCGATGCCGCAGTCGGTAGTAAAGATGCTGATCATGGTGGCGAGGTTAGGGTGGATCATGCCGGAACCTTTAGCAATGCCGGAGATGGTAACTGTCTTGCCGCCGGTAAGTTCGATCTGTGCGGATACTTCCTTGGGAACCGTATCGGTTGTCATCATGGCATACTCAGCGTTGTGAGCGGCTTCTTCGGAAGAAGAAAGGCCGTTTACGAGAGAAGGGATGACGGGAAGCATCTTATCAAGAGGAAGTCTTGATCCGATAACGCCTGTTGATGCGGTGAGGATCTCAGATGCATCGCAGCCGAGAACGGATGATGCAGCTTTAGCGACTTTGGAAGCGTCTTCAACGCCAATCGCGCCAACGCCTGCATTAGCGACTTTGCTGTTGGTAATGATCGCACGGGCTTTGCCGGTGTTCTCGATGATGTTAATTGATCTGACGAGAGAATGACCCTTTACGAGATTGGATGTGTAAACGCCTGCAACGTTGCACAAGGTGTCTGAACAGATCATACCGACATCAAGGTAAGAAGACTTGGGATCGTTCTCGTTGATATTTGCGGGATCTGCACACTTCATGCCGGCCGATACGCCGTTTGCCTTAAATCCCTTAGGCATTGTTATATAGGATTTAGTTAATTCTTCTTCCATAATTAAAACCTCTTAAATAAGAATCTGCAGCAAATGAATATTTATGCAACAGATTGTATAATTCCGCATATAATACACTTGCATCAGATAGTAGTCAACTGAATAATATCAGTAACTAACGTATATTACACATCTTTATTTTATGGTGCAATAAACTGCTTGACTTAAAACGCACTTAACATTATACTTTTGAGGCAATTGGCTGTCATGGTGGGATTAGTTCAGTTGGTTAGAGCGCTAGTTTGTGGCACTAGATATCATGGGTTCGAATCCCATATCCCACCCCAATTTTTTAATTGCCTCTTATCACTGGGGTGTAGCCAAGGGGTAAGGCACGGGTCTTTGACTCCCGCATTCGTAGGTTCAAATCCTGCCACCCCAGCCAAATGGTTCACTAGCTCAGCCGGTAGAGCACTTGACTTTTAATCAAGGGGTCTGGAGTTCGAACCTCCAGTGAGCCACCAAATTGATTAATCCCGGTCTCCGTCATCTGGCGGAGGCTGTTTTTATTTCCGGATATTCTTTTCGAATATTCTTCGAAAACCTCGAAAAAAGCCCGCTTTATGTTACAAATTTGTGGCATTTTTATTCATCTGCCTTGAATTTGCTTAAAAATACGGGAATTATCGGGGACATAGATGGTAGAATGACAGTACATAAAATCGGGCAACCAAGAGAGAAGGTCCTAATTGAACTACAGAGTGTTCAACATTATATCTGCGTCATTAGCGGCAGTAGTCGCTATCGGTTCAATCTGCATTTATGAATGCGGATCACAAAATGATGCGCGTCTTCAGAGCCCTTCGCTCCTGGCACCGGGAACTGTGGACTTTTTCCAGAAGCAGTTAATGGATGACGAACCTTTGGAGACGGGACTTGTTACCGTAAGTCTCGGCAATCCGAATGTCAGCATCAAGGATTATACTTTTGTTGCAACAACGTCATTTGCTGATGTTAAGATCGACTACGGCAACGATCCTTCGGATCCTGTTACTTATGACGGTGCTACATACTGGCTTAAGGTCGATACTTCACTGGTATCTCCTAAGCTGCCTAATGCTTCAGATGTAAAGACAAAGAAGGATGAGCCTGTTCCTGAGATAAAGCTTAAGATCGGCGATTCTTTCAGAAGGATCTCATATACGAAGGAATGGTCTCTTGTAAAACTTGCAGACGGCACGACCGGTTATCTCAGAAATGACGATCTTTCTGCAACTCTCATTACACCCGTTCCTACGAACACTCCTACACCCAAACCGACACCTAAGCCGAAGAAGAAGGCAAGCTCTTCATCTTCATCATCTTCCTCGAAGTCAAGCAATGGTAAAGTCAAAGAGACAAAGGTCTCCAAGACCGTTTATGCTACCTGCGCTCTCAATACAAGATCCGGTCCGGGCATCTCATATTCATTGCTCTCGACACTTAAGTCCGGCGCTAAGATATCCGTAGTTGCGGAGACTGACAACGGCTGGTATAAGTCGAGTTCAGGTTATTACGTCAAGGCAAGCCTTACATCGTCCAAAGCTCCTTCAAGCGGCGGAGGTGGCGGCGGATCTTCATCCTCGTCATCTTCGAGCAGCAGCAGTAGCAGCAGCTCATCATCATCGAAGGTAGGCGATAAGTCAGGTGATTTCGCTAAGTACGTAAGAAGCTTTATCGGATGCAAGTATGTCGCCGGCGGTTCATCTCCTTCAAAGGGATTCGACTGTTCAGGATTCGTTATGTACTGTTTCAAGCAATACTACAATATCTCGCTTCCTCACGGCGCAACATCGCAGTCCAAGAAGGGTAAAGAGGTATCCAAGGACGACATCCAGTGCGGCGATATCATCTGCTTCGACCGTAACGGTGACGGAACGATGGAGCACTCAGCTATCTATATCGGCGGCGGCAAGTACGTTCACGCAAAGGGTTCTAAGTACGGCGTCGTTGAAGATAACTTCTCGAGCGCAAAGAATGTCGCGCACATCAGGCGAGTACTGTAAAAACAAATAAGCAAAAATCAAGCGCTGATCTTAACGGTCAGCGCTTTTTGTTTGTCCGGTATTTCAGAAATCGAAAACGTTATTCTGCGAGTGCCTTTATCGCTTCGGTGAGGACCTTTATGTCGGTCTCAAGATCTTTAAGCGCGCGGCATTCGTTGGTCTGGTGGCACTGGTCTTCCTGCCACGGTGTCTGTATGCCGAATGCGATCGTATTCGGCATATGTCTTGCGTAAGTGCCGCCGCCGATCGCGATAGGCTCTGTATAGATATCCAGATATTCGGGCTTAAAGCCGCTGTATAAAGGCATGTTTTCTTTCCAGATGTCTGTGAGAAGTGAGATCTCAGGAAGATCTTTTGCCTTGTAAAGATGCTCCATCTGGGTCGTGACTTCCACGGAAAGACCGTAGTTTGCAGCCTTCATGGCGATGAAAGATGTGATCGAATCCATCTGGTAGCTTACAGGGCACCTGATGTCGATGATAAGGGATTCGCCGTCTTCGCCGCACTTTAAGATAGAAGGGTTTGCGGTTACGGAGCCTGATTCATCTGTGATGTCGCAGCCTGTGTATTCGGCAGCCGTCTTACCGACGAGTTCGTTTGCGATAAAGCTCAATATCGGAGAATCCGAGTAATCAGCAGAATCGTTATTTAGCATCTTTATCATCTCGAAAATCGCATTTACTCCGAGTTCGGGCTTGGAAGCGTGAGCGGTCTTGCCCATGGCCTTGTATTCTTTTCCGTTTATCGTGCATGTGCTCTTCGCTGGGACCATGTTTGCGGCTGAACCTGCTGAGGCAGTAACCTTGGAAGGCGAATCGTCTGAGATCTTGATATTCATTATGCCTTTCTCGGCATAGATGACAGGGAATTCCGCATCAGGCGTTATCGAGAAAGAAGGGATCTCGCCTTTCACGGCATAGGTCTCAACGCAGGAACATGTTCTTTCTTCGTCGGTTCCGAGGATAAGACGGACTCTCTTGGAGAGCTTACAACCGCTGTCCAGAAGCCTCTTCATGGCGATATAACTTGCTGCTGCAGGGCCTTTGTCGTCAACGATCCCGCGGCCGTAGAGAATGCCGTCTTTAAGAGTTAACTTGAACGGGGGAGTATCCCATCCGTCGCCTGAAGGGACTACGTCCAGATGACATACGATTCCAATCAGATCCGCGCCTTCGGGACCGATCTCGCACCAGCCTACGCGGTTATCTATGGTTCCTGTGCGCATGCCGTCTTTTGCTGCCGTATCCAGAAAAAACTTCAGTGCGGAAAAAGGTTTTATGCCGTAGGGAAGATCTCCGTAAGTATCATTTTTCTCAGGCGAAGAGCCTGTGCTGTCTATTGAAATGAGCTTTGTGATAAAGCCGAATTCCTGTTCGGATAATGAGGATTTTTCCATTTGCGCCTCCGGTATCTTTGCTATTTTGAATAATAACACAATTAGTCCGGACTGAAGGAAGAGCTTAGTCCTTTTTGGCATTTTGCCGATAGTATGTCTGATGACGTGCGGCAGTATAGGCAAGGTTGTGCGTTTGTAGAGATTACGTGCGGAGTTTATAATATTTATATTTAAAATTACAGGAGATAATAGATGGATTCGAATAAAAGAGAGCAGTCCGGGATCAATGATAATGTCGTTCTGATGCTGGATCCTGATGCGAATGATTCAATGTTAAGTCTTAAGGACCTGCTTTATGCGTTGCTGAGAAATCTCGGCATCATTCTTATCGTGGCTGTATTGCTCGGCGGTGCGCTTTTCGCATACAAGATAACAAGAACGGGCGGCTCTGCCTCAGGCAGCAACGTGCTCAACATTAGCGCTCAGAATGAAGGTGAATCTGATGTTGAGTATCAGCTCCGCAAGCAGAAGGTCGGCAGAGCTAAAGACCTCGCGAATACGATCACAAAGATCAATTCGCAGATCGATCACCAGAGACGTTATCTTTCCGATTCCGTATATATGCAGATCGACGCCGAGAACGTATATGAGACGAAGGTTCAGTATGTTATCACGCTTAAGGATAATGCTACTGCAGGTGTCGACCGCGCGCTGGTCAATGCTTATCAGAATGCGATAAGCAGCGGAACTTATCTTGATGATTATGCCAAGGAGCATGATCTGAAGTCCGATTACATCAAGGAAGTCATTTCTTTCGAAAGCGCCGTTTCAGATTCCACGATATTCTCGACTGAGAACGGTGTAAGCAAGGCGGCTTCTTTTACAGCCAAGATCATCGGAACTTCAAATGAATTCACCGGTGATATCGCTGCTCTTATCGAGGAGAAGGTCAGCGCATCTTTCCCGCAGCTTAAGACAAATATTGCCGACCACAAGATCACTCTTGTTGCGGTTCAGGATAACATCAAGGTCGATGCAGGTATCAGAGATAACCAGGCAAATCAGACAACAAGGATCGAGACTTTGCAGAAGCAGATAATCGGCTTTAATGATGCCCTTGACCAGATCGCAAAAGATCTCGGTGTTTCCGGCAAGGAAGAGATCCTTGAGTATTTTGCATCTGAGGATCTGTACGGTGAAGCAGGCGTTCCGGCAGCAGATAATGCAGAGAATGTAAGCTTCTGGGGAACCGTTAAGCCGGGCCTCAAGTATGGCGTGATCGGCTTTGTCGCAGGATTTGCTGTCGTTGCCGTTATCCTTGTTCTCGCTTATGTGTTCGGAAAGAAGATCACTACGCAGGCCCAGTTCTTCGGGAAGTTCAAGTCTGTTAAGAAGATCGGTGTCATGAAGCCCACAGGAAAGAGATGCAAGTATACTGAATTTATCGACGTAAGATCCGAAGACGATTCAGTGATGAGTGCGGAGAACAATACCAAGCTTATCGCAAATAACTACAGCAATATCACCAAGGGCCTTGACAAGGTTCTCATTACCGGTACCGGCGAAAAGAAGGCAATGGAAGAGACAGTCAAGAAGCTCGGCATTAAGGGTGATTTCAAGCCGGATCTTTTCAGTGATCCTGACATCCTTAAGGTGATTCCTGATTATGACGGTGTTGTTCTTCTCGAACAGCGAAAAGTATCTCTCAGCAAGAATATCGCAAACGAGATCGACCTCATCAACAATGCGGGCACGAAGATCATCGGAGCTATCATAATCTGATAAAAATCAACGCATTTTAAGAATTAAATCCCCCACAGTCAAAATGTGGGGGATTCTTTCATTTTTCTTACACAATATCACCAAAACCCTTACAAAATAGCCCGTTTTTCTTATTTATAATACTTTTGGGTTTAATGATAAAATATCGTCATGTGGTACGTAGTTCAAGTGCGCACGGGCGATGAGCGTAAACTGGCTGACAGATTGAAGCTCGAAGTCAAAGCTGATGATGAAGAGATCTTCGTTCCTTTGTTTGAACGGAGAAAATGTTTCAAGGGCGAGTGGACCAAAGTAACTACTCCGCTTTTCCCGGGATACATTTTCTTCCAGACAAATGACGTAGAGAGCTTTTATCTTCGCTTGAAGAAGATAAATGCTTTTACGAAGATACTTGGAACCGAGAGTGGTTACAGTTCAATATCAGCGGATGAAGAGAGGTTCCTGAGGATCCTTATCGGAGACGACTATATTGCCCAGGAATCTGTAGGTGTGATCGAAGGGGATAAGATCACGATCAAATACGGACCTTTGCACGGACTCGAAGGAAGCATTCTAAAGGTTAACCGTCATAAGCGTATAGCGATCATCAGGGCTGATTTCATGGGCGGTCCGCGTGAGATCAAAGTAGGTCTTGAGATCATCGAGAAGATTCCCTGAAGTATAATCAGGGCTTTTTATTGAGGTTTTTTAGTTGTACAAACGTAATGCACAAGGCTGGTCAAAGCATATAGACTTTATGGTGTTGGATCTTGCGATCCTTCAGATTTCCTATATTCTCGTATATTATCTGCGTTTCCATGATTTTGTTTATTTCTCGCAGAAATACAGGAATCTCGGCATATTGCTCTTCCTTACGGACCTTTTGATCATCGTATTGAACAATTCTCTTCATGATGTAATCAAGCGCAGTTATATTAAGGAACTGATCGAATTCGGCAAGCACTGCCTTTATGTATTTGCAGTAGTGCTTTTCTATCTTTTCGCTGCCCAGCAGGATGTATATTATTCGAGACTCGTTCTTGGAGGCTCGGCACTTGCATATTGCGTTGCAGGTTATGGCTTCAGATGCCTTTGGAAGGCTTTCCTGCAGCACAGCAAGTTTAAAAGAGAACGCAACAATATGCTCGTTGTCGTATCAGAGAAGAATGCTGACCAGATCATCTCGCAGCTCCTGAGCGATAACCGCGCGGGCTACGATATCGTCGGAATAGTTCTTCTTGAGAGTTCCAATATCATGAGTGTTCACGGCATTCCGGTCGTATCTGATATGAAGAAGGTTACCCAGTATATCGCGAAGGAATGGGTCGATTCCGTATATATCGATGCGCCCATCAATGACCGTCAGGTCGTAAGGCTTATGGATTCATGCGCGGTAATGGCGGTTCCTACTCATTATCATGTTCCGTATATGGGAAGGACAGGCGTTAAGAGGTTCTCCGAGAAGATCGGCGGCACATCGGTTCTTACGACTGCAGTTAATTATGCTACTCCTGTTCAGATCCTCATAAAGAGGTTGTTCGATATTTTCGCAGGCATAATCGGAAGCATAATAGCGGTTCTCATCATGATAATCTTAGGACCTGTTATCAAGATCCAGTCACCGGGACCGATCCTGTTCAAGCAGAAGAGGGTCGGCAAGAACGGCCAGCATATCTGGATCTATAAGATCCGTTCGATGAGAATGGACGCAGAAGATATGAAGCAGGAGCTGATGGACGATAATCTCGTGAAAGACGGCATGATGTTCAAGATGGATTTTGACCCCCGTATCATCGGCAACAAAGTCCTTCCTGACGGTACAAGAAAGACCGGTATCGGTGAATTCATAAGAAGGACGAGCCTTGATGAATTCCCGCAGTTCTTCAACGTTCTTACAGGTTCTATGTCGACTGTCGGCACGAGACCTCCTACGATCGACGAATATGAGAAATATCATTACCATCACCGTGCCAGAATGGCCGTTAAGCCCGGCATTACCGGTATGTGGCAGGTATCAGGAAGATCCGAGATCACTGATTTCGAAGAAGTGGTTAGACTCGATACGGAGTATATCTCCAACTGGAGTCTCGGCCTTGATCTTAAGATACTCATAAAGACCATCGGTGTTGTATTTACCGGAAGAGGCGCAAAGTAATCATAGGACCGGGCATATCAAGGAGGGGACATGAGCAGCAACTGGTATAAGCTTGTAATGAAAGCTACTAGAGTTAAGTACGGCAAGGGCCTTCTTTTGAAGGGTGTTCCCGTTATCTTCAACAAGAAGGGTGCCGAGCTCACCATCGGAAACAACGTTACCGTCAAGTCGTCATTCCTCTCCAATCTCGTCGGACTTTACAGCAGAACGATAATCGTTACGCGTGCTCCCGGAGCATATATCAGGATCGGTGACAATGTTGGCATGAGCGGTGTTACGATCTATGCCAGAAAAGGCATCGAGATCGGTGATAATACTGCCATTGGCGGCAATACGAAGATCCTCGATAATGATTTCCATCCGATCGAAGCTGAGACAAGGAATAAGCTCCTTGCAGATAAGAACGGCGGCGACAGTGACCTTGTTCCTTCTAAGCCCATCAAGATCGGCAAGAACTGCTTTATCGGCTGCAACGCGATAATCCTCAAAGGCACTGAGCTTGGCGACGGCTGCGTTGTAGGCGCGGGTGCCGTTGTATCAGGAAAATTCGAAGCAGGTTCCGTCATCGTCGGCAACCCTGCAAGATGCATCAGAAAAGTCGGAGAGTCCTGATGAAGAAGAAACTCCTTATCTACGCTCATTACTATGCACCTGATGCCGCTTCAACAGGCCAGATCCTTCAGGATATGGCTGAAGGCATGAAGGATGATTTTGATGTAACCGTCATCTGTACGGTTCCGTCATATACAGGCGTGATCTCCGAAGAGTATAAAGAGAAGAAGATCTACGAAGAAGAATTGAACGGAGTTAGGATCTTAAGAGTCCCTGTTCCGGAGTTCTCGAAAACAAGCAAGAAGAGCAGGATCAAGAACCTGCTTGCTTATTACACACAGGCAAAGAAGGCTACTAAGAAAGCAGGCTGTCAGGACTATGTCTTTACGATATCCCAGCCTCCCGTAATGGGCGGCATGTTAGGTCTTTACGGCAAGAAAAAGATCAGGACAGCAAATGGCGGGCACCCTAAGTTCATCTACTGCATCCAGGACTTTAATCCTGAGCAGATCGAAGCCACGGGCTATGTGAAGATGAAGCCTGTCATGAAGATCGCCATGAGCCTTGATAAGAAGTCCTGCAGGAAGTCAGATCTCGTTATCACGGTCGGAAGAGACCTTGTCGATACATTGAAGAACAGGTTCGCAGGTGAAAATGTTCCTAATCATACCATGATCAACAACTGGATCGACGAGAAGCAGATCTATCCTTTGTCCCGGGAGGAACCGGGCGTCAATGAATTCAAGGCAAAGTACGGCCTTGAGAACAAGTTCATCATCATGTATTCGGGCAATATCGGCCTTTATTATGATCTCGAAGGCCTTATCAAGGTCATTGAGAAATTTAACGGATGCAAAACGCCTGACGGAAGGGACGTTGTTTTCGCGTTCGTCGGAGCCGGAAGCGTCCTTGATAAGCTCACTTCATACGTTAACGGGCACAAGATGGATTCAGTTAAGTTCATCCCTTACCAGGACAAGGACAAGCTCATCTACAGTCTTAACGCCGCTGATGTACACTGGTGCGTCAATGCCAAGGGAATCAAGGGTGTTTCTTGCCCGAGCAAATTCTATGGTATCGCAGGCGTAGCAAAGCCTGTTCTTGCAGTGCTCGAAAAGGGTTCCGAGATCGAGATGCTGATAACTGAGATCGGCTGCGGCAGAGTATCTGAACCGGGTGATTATAAGGCTGTCGAAGATAACATCAGATGGTTCATCGATAACGCTGACAGCAGGGAACTTGCTGATATGGGAACCAAAGGCCACGACTATCTTGTTAAGAATCTTACAAAAGACATAAGCATAGAGAAATACATTGATGTTATCTCTAAGCTCTGACAGACCGGGTAAAAAGCGTGAAAGTACTTCAGATAAACACATTCGGAAATTTGAGCACCGGCAAGATCGCCGTCGATATCTACCGCACGTTAAAAGCGCGCGGGAATGAAGGTGCAGTTGCTTTTGCGAGAAATGATGTTCCCGGTGATGTTCCGTCATTCAGGATAGGGAACTCCTTATCCGTTTATGCTGACGGCATTTTTACGAGATTTACTGATAAGGCAGGCCATTATTCAAAAGGCGCTACGGCAAAACTCATTAAGCAGATCAAAGATTACGATCCGGATATCATTCATCTTCATAATCTGCACGGATACTACATAAATGTTCCGATGCTCTTTGAGTATCTGGCAGAAGCTGATAAGCCTGTTGTCTGGACTCTCCATGACTGCTGGGCTTATACCGGTCACTGCTGCTATTACAGCATGGCCGGATGTGATAAATGGAAGCTCACCGGATGCAGCAGCTGCCCTCAGAAGAAGGCATATCCGGCTAGTCTTATCTGCGATAATTCGACAAAGAACTTCGCAGAGAAGAATAAGATGTTCCACTCGGTTAAGAACCTTAATCTCGTATGCGTTTCCAATTGGCTCTTTGGCGAACTTAAGGATTCGTTCCTTAAAGACATCCCGTCCGGAGTTATCTACAACGGCATTGATACAAATGTCTTTAAGCCTTCTACGGGCAATTTCAGGATCAAATACAATATTGGTGACAAGCGCGTCGTATTAGGCGTTGCGAGCACATGGGATACCAGAAAGGGTCTTTCTGACTTTATTGAATTATCAAGGATCTTAGACGACAGATACAGAATAGTTCTGGTAGGTCTTAATGATAAGCAGAAGGCGTCGCTGCCTGATAACATGACAGGTATCGGAAGGACAGACGGTCCTAAGGAATTAGCTGAAGTTTACAGCGCTGCAAATGTGCTTTTCAATGCGAGCGTTGAGGAGACTTTTGGCCTTCCTAATGTAGAAGCGATTGCCTGCGGAACGCCTGTTGTAGCATATAACTGTACGGGCATCCCTGAGACCATGACAAATAATGACGGATATATTGTCGAACCTCATGATCTTAAGAGTGTTGCAGAGAAGATCGGCCTTATCTGTGATTCCGGAAAGAGGATAGATAACAGCTCCTTCAGGTTCTCAAAGGATAAGACTTACGAGGCATATATGAAGCTTTACGAGGAACTGATATGAACCCTTTAAGGATACTGTTTGTTTTCGGATGTCCTTTGAAAAAGGGCGGCACAGAGAATGTCATGATCAACATCGTGAAGAATATTGATCGTGAGATGTTCCATATTGATTTTCTCATATTCGATAAGACTCCGGACACTTCCGATGATAAGAAATATCTGGAGTCATTAGGCTGCAGGTTCTATCAGATAACGGCAAGAGGAATAGACAGAAAGATCCATAACAAAGAGCTTGAGGAGTTCTTTAAAGAGCATAAGTACGACATAGTACATACTCATATGGATGCAATAGGTGAAGAAGCCCTCAAAGCCGCTAAGAAGCATGGTATAAAGGCGAGGATCGCGCACAGCCACAACACTGACCAGCTCGATAACCCCAAGGGACTTAAAGATCATCTGCACAGGGCATATCTCAAGTATGAGAAGCACCTGTTAAGACGCTATGCGGAATATTATGTCGCATGTTCTCCCGAAGCCGGAAAATGGCTTTTCGGTAAGAAGAGATGCAGTGGCGATAATTATCTGCTCCTTACAAATGCTGTCGAATCATCAAAGTACAGCTATGATGAAGCGATCCGCGACGAAGTCCGTAAGGAATTGGGCATTGAAGGGAAGAAAGTTATCATTCACGTAGGACAGTTCCGTACACAGAAGAATCACGACAAGGTCATCGAAATCTTCAGTGAGCTTTGTTCGCGTGATGAAGCATACAGACTGATATTGGTCGGTAAGGGCGAGGACGAATACAGGATAAGAGATATGGTCAGCGGGATGGGTTTATCAGGCAAAGTTCGGTTCCTCGGAAACAGGAATGATGTAGACCGCTTGCTTCAGGCAGCTGACGTATTCCTTTTCCCGTCGCTTTATGAGGGATTAAGCATCGCTTTGCTTGAGGCTCAGGCATCTGATCTTATATGCATTGTTTCTGATACGGTTTCTCCTGCTTCATTTGTTACGGAAAAGGCGGTGAGCCTTGGCCTTGATAAAGATGCAAAGACTTGGGCAGATAAGATCGAATCAGCTCTTGATGAATATAAGACCAGAAGTGACATGAAGTCATTATTTACAGAAAAAGGTTATGATATAAGTGCGCAGATAAAAGTTTTGGAGAAGTTTTATATTAAGGCGGCAGGGATATGAGCGATAAGATTGATTTCATAGTTACATGGGTCGACGGTAACGATCCGGAATGGCAGAAAACCAGAAATGAATATCTCGGAATCAAGACATCCGAGGCTAATGCCGGAGTTCAAAGATACCGCGACTGGGATCTTATGCGTTACTGGTTCAGAGGTGTCGAAAAGTTTGCTCCTTGGGTAAATAAGGTATATTTCGTTACTTGCGGCCAGAGGCTGGAGTGGCTTAATCCGGATCATCCTAAACTTAAGCTTGTTGACCATAAAGACTATATGCCGGAAGATGCGCTTCCCACATTTAATTCTAATGCAATTGAGCTTGGCATCAATAAGATCGAAGGCTTATCTGACAGGTTCATTCTGTTTAACGATGACTTCTTCATTCTTGATGAAGTAAAAGAGACGGACTTTTTCAAGGCCGGAAAGCCCTGTGATTTTGCTGCTTTGGATGCAATAGAACCTTCTGAGGATTTCGATTATATCCTTGCAAATAACGTGAGGGTGATCAATGAGAACTTCAGTAAACGTGAAGTCTTAAAGAAGAACCGTTCTCAGTGGTATAACATGAAGGATATCAAGTCAGTTATAAGAACATTGGAACTTACTAAGCCATGGAATAAGTTCACGGGTTTTCGTGACTATCACACGCCTGTCGCATATTTGAAAAAAGAATTCGACGACATGTGGAACCTTTATCCTGAACTTATGAATTCAACTGTTCACAGCAAATTCAGAAATAAGGAAAACATAAGCCACTGGCTTATAAGATACTGGAGACTTGTGAGCGGGAATTTCGTTCCCACTTCGCAAAACAAGAGGACATTCATTCCTGTCACAGACGGGGATAATTCATTCCTCATAAGCACGATAAAGAATCAGAAAAAGAGTATCCTCTGTATTAACGACGAGTTTTCAGGGAATGACATAAGCAAGGCTCAGAAAGACTTGAAAGATGCATTTGAAAGCATCCTGCCTGATAAGTCTTCTTTTGAGATCTGATAAAGGAAAAATATGGGAACCAAGGTAAGTGTGATCACAGTCTGCTATAACGCTGAAGCTTCGATCGGGAATACGTTGAAGTCAGTTCTTGAGCAGACTTATAAAGATTTTGAATATGTTATCATTGACGGAGCATCAAAGGATAACACGCTTAAGATCGTTGAAAGATATAAGCCGGAGTTTGAGGAGAAAGGCATTTTATTAAATCTTATCTCCGAGAAAGACAACGGCATCTATGATGCAATGAATAAGGCAGTAAGATGCTGCAATGGCGAGTGGCTCATCTATATGAATGCAGATGATACATTTGCAGATGCTGATGTGTTGAAAGATATTTTCGCAGATAATGATCATGACGGAATCGATGTTGTCTACGGTGACAGTTACCGCATTAAGGGAGACCGGAAAAAGCTTGATATTGCAGACAAAGATCTCGAAGCTCTTAAAGATTTTAAGTTCTTCTGCCATCAGGCGACTTTTACGAGAAGAAAAGTCTTCGATGAGATAATGTTTGACAGCCGGTTTAAGATCTGCGCTGATTATGATTTCTTCCTTCAGGCTTATCTTAAAGGGTATAAATTTTATCACGAGAACAGAGTGGTCTGTGTATATTCAGTTGAAGGAACATCCAATAAAGCTTATTACAAAACAATCCTTGATAACTACAATGTAAGGATAAAGAACGGCATAATCAGGAAAAGCCCTTTGATCAAGCTTAAGGCTTTTATCTGGAACCTGAAGCATATGTTAAGGAATGAGTGGTAAAAGATGAGAAGAAGTAATTTCATCGAATTTATTCTCCTTATGTTCTTCCTGGTGATCCTGTTTACGCCAAGGGCATTTGAGGTACTGCCTGTTGTTTCTTTTGTTTATACACAAATGTTTCCAATTCACTGCCTGGTGTTCCTTGCTGCGATAATCATGTCTGCGACGATCAGCTTTAAAAATCTTAAAAACGCCATAACGGCAGGTGCATTTGTTTTTATTCTGACAGGCGTTGTCGTGGCCGTTCTGCACGGAGGCGATTATAAGCTTTTGTTCCGCGCGGCGATACATCTGTTCGCAATTCTATTCCTTGTATCTTATGAGCTTTACAGGAAAGATAACTGCTTTTTGGAAGCGTGCGCATGGTATTTTACCGTGATAATTCTGATCAACCTGGTGTTCCTCGTATTAAAGCCGGAGGGAATAAGCACCATGGAAACATATTCTGCTGACGGTCAGTTCAGGCAGATAGACCGAATGAATTTTCTGGAAGTTGATAACAGGTTATCGCTCCCGTCCTTGCTGGCTATCGCGACAGCATATCTTCTGCCTGATAAAAAGATCAATAAGATCCTTCGGATTACAGCTCTGGCAGCAGGCGGCTTTACTAATCTTCTTACGATGTCAGGCACCGGAATCGGAAGCTATTTTGTAATGCTCATTTATGTTTTATTCATCCACAAGACAAAGGTCAGGGAAAAGCTCATCAACGTAAAGACGCTGCTTGTTGCTTATGTTTTTTGTATGTTCCTTATCGTTTATGCGGGCTTGATACCGCCTCTTGCTCACATTATCCGGGAAGTGCTTCATAAGGATCTGACGTTTTCAGGCAGGACCTATATCTGGGAGAGCTGCCTGAAAATGATATCCAGGCACCCCATAATCGGTTACGGCAACTTTGATAACGGCTGGATCATTACGTGGCACGGGATCAACAGAAATGCGCATAATCTTTTCTTTGACATACTTATCCAGGGAGGCTTTGTTCTTCTTTTAGGTTATCTTGCGATGGTATTTACGGTATTTAAGACCGTCTCCGGCAATAAAGATAAGAAATCCGGGCTTTTGCTCGTGCTTCTTTTCTGCTTTTTCGTAGTTATGCTCTGTGAATCTTTCATTGATAACAATTATATCTTCCTGGCATATTCTCTGGCATTGCTTTGCAAGTATAATAATTCCCGGAAGGATAAGCTGATCGAACGGTTGAAGAACAGGTTAAAGTTTAAGGCATAAGTATCGGAGACTAACAGATGGAGAGTTTATTTACCAACAGTAAGTCAAAGATCGTAGACTCCGACCGCGTTCTTTATACTGCGTCTACCTTTGCAAGGAACTCTCTGTTCCATCTTCAGGAGATCGGAAGACTTGAAGCGTTAAAGCCTCATACATCCTCAAGATCCAACCTTCAGTCCTATCTTTTCTTCATCGTCGAAAAGGGTTCCGGGCTTCTGAAATATAACGGCAGGGAATATGAGCTCTCAAAAGGCTCATGTGTTTTTATTGATTGCCGCAAGCCATATTCACACCAGCCTGATCCTGATGATCTTTGGACACTGTCCTGGTGCCATTTCTACGGTCCGACGCTCTCATCGATCTATAACAAGTATTGCGAGAGAGGCGGCAGGCCTGTTTTCGCGCCCTCTGATACTGAGATATTCGTTAATGTGATAAGAGAACTGATCGGTATTGCCAAGAGCGGCGAGCATTTAAGAGATATGCTCATAAATGAGAAGCTGTCCATGCTCTTAAGGCTCATAATGGCTGAGTCCTGGCACCCTGAAGATAAGGCGCTGCCCGTAAAGAAAGCGAGCGTTCTTGAGGTAAAGGCATATCTTGATGAGAATTATGAATCGAAGATATCTTTAGACGGCCTTTGTGCCAAGTTCTTCATATCCAAGCATTATCTGACCCATTCATTCAAGGAACAGTTCGGCATGACGATTACTTCGTACCTGTTATCTGTCAGGATCACGCATGCCAAGCAGCTCTTGAGATTTACGAATAAGAGCGTCGAGGAGATCGGATATGAAGTCGGAATAGGCGCGCCGCATTATTTTTCACGGGTTTTCAAAGAAGTAGAGGGAGTATCTCCTACAGTTTACCGGGAGCAGTGGTAACAAAAAAGCTATATAATGTAAGCGGACTGCAAAAAGATGAATTCTTCGGGCGGTCCGCTTATTTTATTATGGTGAAGTATTTGAACTATATTGTGATAACCGATTACTAATTGGAGGAATTAGATAAATGAAAAAAGCATTGATCACAGGCATCACAGGTCAGGACGGCTCATACCTTGCAGAGTTCCTTTTGGAGAAGGGCTATGAAGTCCACGGCATTACAAGAAGAGCAAGTATCGCAAACACAGGCCGTATCGAGCATATCATGGACAAGATCAAGCTCCATGACGGTGACCTTACCGATTCGACTTCTCTTATCCGCATCATCAAGGAAGTTATGCCTGATGAGATCTATAACCTTGCTGCTCAGAGCCACGTTCAGGTAAGCTTCGACGTTCCTGAGTATTCCGGAGATGTCGATGCCATCGGCGTTTTAAGACTTCTCGAAGCAATGAGGATGCTGGGCTTAGAGAAGACCTGCAAGATCTATCAGGCTTCCACATCAGAGCTCTTCGGCAAGGTCGAGGAAGTTCCCCAGAGAGAGACAACACCTTTCCATCCGTACAGCCCTTATGCTGTTGCTAAGCAGTACGGCTTCTGGATGATCAAGGAATACCGTGAGGCTTACGGCATGTTCGCTGTTAACGGCATCCTCTTTAACCACGAGTCTGAAAGACGCGGTGAGAACTTCGTTACAAGGAAGATCACACTTGCAGCAGGAAGGATCGCTGAAGGTCTTCAGGACCACTTGGAGCTCGGCAACATGGATTCACTCCGTGACTGGGGATATGCAAAGGACTATGTAGAGTGCATGTGGCTCATAATGCAGCAGGAGACACCTGATGACTTCGTTATCGCAACAGGCGAGCAGCACACGGTTCGTGACTTTACGGAGAAGGCTTTCAAGGCTAACGGCATTGAGATCCGCTGGGAAGGCACAGGTGTTGACGAGAAGGGCTATGACGCTAAGACAGGCAAGATGCTCGTATGCGTAAATCCCGCATGGTTCAGACCTACAGACGTTGACAATCTCTGGGGCGATCCTACAAAGGCTAAGACCGTTCTCGGCTGGAATCCCCAGAAGACAACTTACGAAGAACTTATCGAGATCATGGCAAAGCATGACAGAATGCTCGCTAAGCAGCAGAAAGCAATGAAAGAGGCGCTCTGATATGATGGACAAAAATGCAAAGATCTACGTTGCCGGCCATAAGGGCATGGTAGGCTCAGCTATCGTTAGAGAACTTGAGCGTCAGGGATATCACAATCTCGTTTTAAGAACACATAAAGAGCTTGATCTCACAAGACAGGATCAGGTCGAGAAATTCTTCGAAGAGGAGAAGCCTGAATATGTATTCCTCGCTGCTGCAAAAGTCGGCGGCATCATGGGAAATGCCAAGGCTAAGGCTGACTTCATGTACGATAACATGATCCTCGAGATGAACGTCATCCACAGCGCGTGGAAGAACGGCTGCAAGAAATTAGAATTCCTCGGAAGCTCATGCATCTATCCGAGAATGGCTCCCCAGCCTATGCCGGAGTCATGCCTTCTGACTTCCAGCCTTGAGCAGACCAACGAAGCTTACGCTCTTGCAAAGATCTCAGGTCTTAAGTACTGCGAATATCTAAACGGCCAGTACGGCACAGACTTTATTTCCGTAATGCCTACTAACCTTTACGGACCTAACGATAACTACCATCCTGAACACAGCCATGTGCTTCCTGCGCTTATCCGCCGCTTCCACGAAGCTAAGGTCGAGGGCAAGGAATCCGTAACATGCTGGGGCGACGGTTCACCTTTGCGTGAATTCTTATATGTTGACGATCTTGCCAACCTCTGCGTATTCCTCATGAATAACTACAGCGGTGATGAGACAGTAAACGCAGGAACCGGCAAGGAACTTACTATCAAAGAGCTTACAGAGCTCGTTGCCAAAGTCGTAGGCTATGAGGGCAAGATCGAGTGGGATACGACAAAGCCTAACGGAACTCCCAGAAAGCTTCTTGATGTATCCAAGGCAACAAAGCTCGGCTGGACATACAAGACTGAATTGGAAGACGGCATCAGGCTTGCTTATAAGGACTTCCTCGAGAACCCGATGAGGGCAGAAAGGTAATCTATGAACATAATCCTTCTTTCAGGCGGTTCCGGCAAAAGGCTCTGGCCTTTGTCGAACGATATCCGCTCTAAGCAGTTCATCAAGATCTTTAAGAAAGAGAACGGCGAATATGAATCAATGGTCCAGCGTATCTACGGCCAGATCAAGGCAGTAGATCCAGATGCTGTTGTCACCATCGCAACATCCAAATCACAGGTCTCCGCCATCCATAACCAGCTCGGTATGGACGTCGGTGTTTCCGTTGAGCCCTGCAGAAGAGATACCTTCGCTGCAATCGCTCTTGCAACTGCATATCTTAACTGCGTAATGAACGTGCCGAGAGATGAGGCTGTAGTTGTATGCCCTGTAGATCCTTATGTTGAGGATTCTTATTTCGAGTGCGTAAACAGGCTCTATGAAGCAGCTTCCAAGGGCGCGAAAAATCTGACCCTCATGGGCATCGAACCTACTTATCCGTCCGAGAAGTACGGCTATATCAAGCCTATAAAGAATGAGGACGGATCTGACGGCTGGGGCTTTACGGAGAAGCCTACTGCAGAGAAGGCTCAGGAATATATCGACGGCGGCGCTCTCTGGAACGGCGGCGTATTTGCTTATAAGCTCTCTTATGTTTTGGACAAGAGCAAGGAGCTTCTTGGAACCGATGATTACGATGAGCTTTTCGCTAACTATGCAAACTTAAAGAAGATCTCATTCGACTACGCTGTAGTTGAGGCTGAGACTTCGATCGACGTTCTCAGATATAACGGCGAATGGAAGGATCTCGGAACATGGAATACTCTTACAGAGGCCATGGTAGATCCTGTCATCGGTGACGGCGCTCTTAACGATAAGTGCTCCAATGTTCATATCGTAAATGAGCTCGGCATTCCGATCATTGCTATGGGCTTAAAAGACGTTGTTATCTCTGCAAGCCCTGAGGGTATCCTTGTATCCGATAAGGAACAGAGTTCTTATATCAAGCCGTTTGTCGATGAGATCGACCAGCGTGTAATGTTTGCCGAGAAGAGCTGGGGCTCTTACAGAGTTCTTGATATCGAAGAGTCTTCAATGACCGTTAAGGTAACTCTTAATCCCGGCAATAAGATGAACTATCACAGCCACGATAAGCGTGATGAAGTCTGGACCGTTATCTCAGGCTCCGGCCGTACTGTCGTTGACGGAATGGAGCAGCTCGTAAGGCCCGGCGATGTCATCACGATGGCTGCAGGCTGCAAGCATACTGTTTTCGCAGGCGATGAGGGCATACAGCTCATCGAAGTCCAGTTAGGCGAAGACATCAACGTAGCAGATAAACACAAGTACGAACTTTGATCAGGAGTGACCGATGGATAACAAGCCGTTCTTATTAAAGCCCGCATCTAAGGACTACCTCTGGGGTGGTTCGAGGCTTAATGACGACTTCAAGTTCGGAATCGACGCCGATCCTTTTGCAGAGGCATGGGTTTGTTCCACGCACCGCGACGGCTGTTCTGTACTTACTACAGGCGAGACCTTAAGAGAAGTCCTGAAAGCTCATCCTGAGTATATCGGAACACACGCTTCGACGGTTGCAGGGGGACACTTTCCGATCCTTATTAAGCTCATCGATGCCAATAAGGATCTGTCAGTGCAGGTCCATCCTGACGATGAATACAGCCTCGCAAATGAGGGTCAGCTCGGCAAGACCGAGCTCTGGTATGTACTTGATGCCAAGAAGGATGCTTCACTTGTCTACGGCTTTAACCGTGATGTCGAAGCTGATGAAGTAAGGCAGGCAATAGATGACGGTACGGTAGGAAATCTCTTAAATCACGTGCCGGTAAAAAAGAATGACCTGTTCTTCATCGAATCCGGAACGGTCCACGCAATAGGCGCAGGCTGCCTTGTCGCAGAGATCCAGGAGAATTCCAATGTCACATACCGCCTTTACGACTATGACCGTGTCGACAAGAACGGTGAGCAGCGCGAACTGAACATAGAAAAGGGCCTGGAGGTTGCAAACCTTAAGGCTTCTGCAGCGCCCAGACAGCCTATGAGAGTCTTAAGATACAGGAACGGCTGCGCGAGCGAATTGTTATGCCGCTGCAAGTATTTCCAGGTCGAAAGGCTCCTTCTTAATACTGAGGTAAACAGGGAACTGGCATCTTACAAGACTGAGGAAAATTCATTCCATGCATTGCTCTGCGTTGACGGTTGCGGAATAATAGCAGCAGACGGCTTTATGCTTAATTTCTTTAAAGGAGACTGCATCTTTGTGCCTGCAAACAGCATCGAAATGAAGCTCCACGGCCAGGCACAGATACTTGATGTAAGTTGTTGATCATGAAATTTGTTTACTATATTACCGATCACGGTTTCGGCCATCTTATGAGAGAGCTTCCTGTCATGAGGGAACTTATCAGAAGAGGCCACAAAGTTACTGTTGTCACAGGAAAGCTGCAGGCTGAAGTAACTGATAACTACCTTGAGCACAAGGCTGAGATCAAGGTTGAGAACACCGATGCGGGCCTGGTCGTTATCCCCGGCTCTCTTATCATCGACAGCGAAGCAACTATTGAAAAGATCAGAGAGCACATCTCAAAGTGGGACCGTCTGATCGAAGAGAGCGAAGACGCTGATGCTTATGTTATCGATATCTGCCCATGGGCCGTTATCGCCGCAAAGAAAAAGGGCATCAGAAGCTTTCTCATGACGAACTTCACCTGGATCGAGCAGTACGAACCTTTTGTACCCGAAAAACTCGTAAACAGCTATAAAGATGCCTACAGACAGGCTGATAAGGTAATCTTTTTCGATCTTGCCAACGAAGCATCAAGGAAGTTCTTAGGGGAAGGGTTCGAAGTCGGATTCTCAGCAAGGCCTTTTGATCCTGCTAAGGTAAAGGCAATAAGAGATGCTCACGATAAGCCAATCGTTGTTATAACGTGCGGCGCGAGCAATTCAGGATTCGATTTCGATATCGACGTAAGCAAGCTCCCTTACTCTTTTATCGTAACGAGAGCGCTTAAGCTGATTGGAGACAATGTCGAATATCTGGATCCTAAGACGAACAACACGCAGGATTATGTTGCGGCCGCTGATTACTGCATCGCAAAGGCAGGCTGGTCTACAGTATCAGAGTTCGTTACGGCAGGCGTAAGAACGGCTCTTCTTGAGCGTGACGATACTGCTGAAGATACCATGACCATTAACCAGCTCAAGGACAGAAGGCTTGCTATATCGATAAAGGTCGATGAGCTTAAGGATATCGGCAAGGTAATTGAGAAGATGGACGCTTTTGAATGGTCAGATAAGATCTATGAGAATGAGTATTCGAAGATCGCTGATATAATCGAAAACAATACAAAACAGGAGATATAAGATGGACTACAAAGCTGAATATAAGCGCTGGCTCACGGAAGTAACCGACAAGGAACTCTTAGCAGAGTTAAACGCGATGGACGATGTCGCAGCAGAAGACGCTTTCTACAGAAACCTTGCGTTCGGTACGGGCGGATTAAGAGGCACGATCGGTGCCGGCACCAACAGAATGAATATCTATGTTGTAGCTAAGGCAAGCCAGGGTTTATCGGATTATCTTCTGAAGACCGTTGATGGACAGCCTTCTGTAGTTGTCGGATATGACAGCCGTATCAAGTCTGACCTTTTCGCTAAGGTCGCTGCATCAGTATTTGCTGCAAACGGCCTTAAGGTCTGGATCTGGCCGACATTGAATCCTGTTCCGACTGTAAGCTTTGCAATAAGAGATCTTAAGGCATCACAGGGTATCATGATAACAGCATCCCACAACCCCGCTAAATATAACGGCTATAAGGTCTACGGCGCTGACGGATGCCAGATCACAACAGAAGCTGCGGCTAAGATCTTATCTGAGATCGAGAAGCTCGATATCTTCGCTGATGTTAAGTCCATGGATTTCGACAAGGCCGTTGAAGAAGGCAAGATCGAGTATATTCCTGATTCGGTTATGGACAGCTTTATTGAAGCAGTTAAGAGCCAGTCAGTTCTCTTCGGTGATGAGATCGACAAGAACGTAACGATCGTTTATTCGCCTTTGAACGGTACCGGCTTAAAGCCTGTTACAAGGGCGTTGGAAGAGTCCGGATTTACAAATATCATCGTTGTTGAAGAGCAGAGGAATCCTGACGGGAACTTCCCGACATGCCCTTATCCGAATCCTGAGATCAGGGAAGCGATGGAGCTTGGACTTCAGTATTGTGAGAAGACAGGTGCGGATCTTCTTTTCGCGACCGATCCTGACGCTGACAGATGCGGTATCGCAGTAAAGACTGAGAGCGGTGAGTATCAGCTGCTGTCAGGCAATGAAGTCGGAATACTGCTCTTGGATTATATATGCAGCCAGAGGATCAAGCACAACAAGATGCCTGAACATCCGGTATTCATTAAGACTATCGTTACGATGGACCTTGCTGAGAAGATCGCAAGCCATTACGGCGTTGAGACGATTAATGTTCTTACAGGCTTTAAGTTCATCGGTGAAGTAATCGGCAGAATGGAAGCAAAGGGCAGGGAAGCTGACTATATTTGCGGCTTTGAAGAATCCTACGGCTATCTTACAGGCTCTTATGTAAGAGATAAGGATGCCGTAAATGCAGCATTCATCATTGCTGAGATGTTCGCATTCTATAAGACAAGAGGCATCAGCCTTATCGATAAATTAAACGAGCTCTATAAGGAGTACGGATATTGCCTGAATACACTTCATTCATTTGAATTCCCGGGTTCTGCCGGAATGGAGAAGATGGGATCCATTATGGAAGCTTTCCATCAGGGTCTTGATTCTATTGCCGGCCGGGAAGTCGTTAAGACAGAAGATTACAGCAAGGGCTTGAACGGCCTTCCGAAGTCTGATGTGCTTAAGTTCTACACAAAGGATATTTCCGTAGTCGTAAGACCTTCAGGCACTGAGCCTAAGCTCAAGACTTACGTAAGCGTTGTAGCAGATAACAGGGAAAATGCCACGGCTGTTGAATCAGAGATCATGGCTGAATTATCAGGAAAGCTCAGCTAAATCTTATGACACCTATTAACAGTCTCAAAAGCAACGACAGAAACGAAAGGATATTTACAGTCGTATCCTTTATCCTGTTCTGTCTGTGCTTTTGTTTTCTGTTCTGGTTTCTGAACGTTAATATCGAGAGGTTTTTAAATTCTGACGATACGAGTGAGTTAATGCTTGCAAAAATGCTCGCAGAAGAGAACCGCCTCATTACTCCGAACTGGTTCTATTCGACAGAACTCAGAGTCTTTAATACGCAGATCGTTTATGCTTTCTTTTTTAAGTTCTTCAATAACTGGCATAATATCAGAATC
The DNA here is from genome assembly GCA_016292145.1 of Saccharofermentans sp. Classification (GTDB taxonomy): domain Bacteria; phylum Bacillota; class Clostridia; order Saccharofermentanales; family Saccharofermentanaceae; genus Saccharofermentans. Next base: position 20,543 of record JAEFBA010000001.1, on the reverse strand, counting down.
GTATCCGATATACTGCTGACCGTAACTATGCTCGTATCCGCATATTGGCTTTTCAGAGTTTTCAAACTGAAGAAATATGCCTGGTTGGGACTTGCAATGTTGCTCATTCCGACCTCAGTTCATTATTTCGAGATCGTGCTAAAGGGCGCATATTACTATCCTCACATCGTGATCTCGATCATGACGGTTGCGATACTTGAGAGCCTGAGGAATCTAAAAGGGAAGAAACTTTTATCCTTCATTCTTCTTACAGTCCTTTGTTTATTGGCTTTTCTGTCAGGCCTTGGGGGCCCGAGGCAGATACTTATCGTTTATCTTCCTGTTCTTGTTACGGCTGTTATTCTTCTTGTTTTGGATAGTATCGAAAACTATAAGAATGGTGAAAAGAGCATCGGAAAATGTGTTAAAGCATCAATAAAAGCAGACTCATCACCTTTATTGGGTTCTGTTTTGGCCTTCGTCTTTGGCCTTGCCGGGTTTATTATCAACTCGACCGTACTTCATCTTTACTATGATTACTTTAGCTATGATATCAATTTCAAATCGTTCAACATTAACAGGTTAAAAGATGTTATAGCGTTTTATTTCCAGAATTTCGGATATACGGAAGGTAAGGTCTTTTCCGAAAATCTCGTTCATAACATCGTCTGCTTTGTATGGTTTGCGCTTTTCGTTGTCTCACTTATCGTGGGATTAAAGAGAAAAAAGAAAGATCTGTATTTCAGATTCTCATTGCTGACACTTGCTTCATATCTGGTATATGTTCTTGTTTTCATCTTTTCGGATATCATCTTCAAAGACCGGCACAGCCTTGTCCTTATATGGATGACTCTCCCTTGTACTTTCTTTTTGTTTGAAGAGATCAGGAACAAGATCAATATGAGATATTTACCCGTGATCATGTTTTGCGGATTGATGTTGATTACAGGTGCTTGCAGGTATAAGACTCTATCCGAGAGGGATGACCTTGCTGAGCTTAAGAAGATCGCAGTATTCCTCACAGAGAACGGTTACAGGGACGGCTATGCCACTTTCTGGAACGGCAATGTCTTAACTGAACTTTCAAACGGATATCTTGATGTCTGGATAAGCAGCGATGAATTAAATGAAGGCGAAAACAACGACCGCACATTTGAATGGCTTCAGAAAAAATCCCATGTCTGTGAGCATCCCGAAGGAAAAGTTTTCTGGGTATTATCTGAAGCTCAAAGACGTGACAGCAGACTGATAAAGTATGTTCCTGACCAGCACATTATCTATGAGACACCTGAAGAAGTGAACTGGGATGTCTTTGACAGTGAAAAACTCGTAAAGAGGTACTATGTTTACGGGTTCAGCAGTTACGATGAACTCTACGGCCTGATAGGAAATATTACTATTTCCGACAATTATACTATCGCTCCCGGTAAGGAATATAAGACCAGAAATGTTGAGCTTTATCCGGATTGGTACTATGTGACGGTACAAGGATCAGATCTTGATCAGGGTGATTTTGGTGTTGAGTATAATCCCGTGATCGTAAAGGATTATAAAAAGACTACTTGGAACAGACCTCAGGAGATCTCTGGTACTGTCGTATCAAGAAGCGGTGATCATGTGGTCTTGAAGTTCAAACTCGGTGAGCAAACGAAGACATTGAAGATAACCGCACATAACAACGGTTCTTCTTACTGCCATATCGACAGTTTACTGATAACCAAGAAATACGTTTATCACAGTGACTTCTTCAGTTCCCGGTTTGTATCCGGCGCATCTGACAATAAAGGAACGCGTGAACTTGATGCTGACGGCGTCTCCTTCGGACCATACATGACCCTGGTTCCCGGCACTTATATTATGGAAATTGAAGGAACCGGCCTTGAAGGGACGGAATTTGGCGTTACCTATAAACAGGGCGGAGAAATGAAGCCTGTAGAGGGTAAGGCAGTTACGTATACTGATAACAGGATTGAATATGAGTTTACGGTAACCGAGACGCTTAATGATTGTGAGTTCAAGGTTACAAATAAATCCGGTAAGTCCTGTGTCCTGAATTACATCAGGGTCAAGTTCAAGGAATAAGATAATCTGAACTGTAACCGTCATCCGTAATCCCGGATAGAGGAAGATGCTTGCTTAAGTCTTACTTATGCTATAATTCAACAAGCATAAAAAAGATTTGAGGCATTAGCGTGAAGGCATTAATTCTTAATTCCGGCCTGGGCCACAGAATGGGCGTTCTGACATCTGAACACCCTAAGTGCATGACGGAAGTATCTGCCACAGAGACTATCCTATCAAGACAATTAAAACTTCTTTTGAGCCTTGGCATAACCGATGTCGTAATGACGACCGGATATTTCGACCAGGTCCTTATCGATTACTGTAACTTCTTAGGGCTCCCCATGAACATCACGTTCGTTAACAACCCTTTGTATGCTGAAACCAACTATATCTACAGTATTTACTGTGCCAGGGAATATTTGGATGACGATATCATCCTAATGCACGGAGACCTCGTTTTCGAATGGTCAGTCTTATCAGACATCATCGAATGTGAGACCAGCTGCATGAAAGTTTCATCTACGATCCCGCTGCCCGAAAAGGACTTTAAGGCCGTGATCAAGGACGGCTTCGTCCAAAAGGTGGGCATTAACTTTTTCGAAAACGCGATGGAAGCCCAGGCGCTATATAAGCTCAAGAAAGATGACTGGAAGATCTGGCTTGATAAGATAATCGAATTCTGCGAAAACGATAACCGCAAGTGCTATGCCGAGAACGCTCTTAATGAACTGGATGGTGCATGCAATATTGCAGCTCTGGATGTTAAGGACAGACTGTGCTCAGAGATCGATAATCCTGATGATCTTGCTGTCGTGTCGGCAAGGCTTAAGGAAGTAGAGAACAGATCCGTTTATTTGTCCTTGTCAACGAACGTTATCCACGGCGGACACATCTCTATAATCAAGAAGGCCGCAATGCTCGGTAAGCTCACGGTCGGCGTTCTTTCCGATGAAGTTGTTGCAAGCTATAAGCGTGCTCCGATTGTACCGAGATCCGAGCGAAAAGCCCTTGTGGCAAATATCGCTGGCGTTTACAGGGTAGTCGACCAGGATACGCTCTCTTATGCTGACAACATCAGGAAATATAAGCCTGACATCGTAGTCCATGGCGATAACTGGGTTACTGGTTACCAGAAACCCATAAGGGAAGAGGTAATTAAGCTCCTTGCTGAATACGGCGGAAAGCTTGTCGAATTCCCTTATTCTGCAGATGCCAAGTATAAGTCCATCGAAAACACTTTCAGCGGCGAGATCACGGATCCTGAAAACAGAGTCAATGAATTAAATGCCTGGAAGGCAATAGACGGGATAATCACTGCTGAGAACAACTATGAAAAGCTCGATAAGTGGATAGCTTCAACAGGCGCAAGATCGATAATGCTCGTATGTGGTGCCGCTCTGGATGCTATGCCGATCAAGAGCTATTTCGACAGTGTTGAGGCGAGACTCGGCGTAAAGATCGTAAGGTTCAGCGATTTCACGCCTAACCCGGTTTACGATTTCGTTGTAGAAGGCGTCTCGCTATTTAACAAGGAATCCTGCGAAGCGCTTATTGCGATAGGCGGCGGTTCTGCAATGGACGTTGCAAAGTGCATTAAGCTCTTTTCGAACATGGATCAATCTGTAAATTTCCTTAAGCAGAAGATAAAGCCCAACGATATTCCGTTCCTTGCTGTTCCTACGACTGCAGGTTCCGGTTCTGAAGCTACAAGATATGCTGTAATTTACTATAACGGCGCAAAGCAGTCGGTCACTCACGAGAGCATTATTCCTAAGACGGTTCTCATGGACAGCAGCCTTCTTAAGACGCTGCCGCTTTATCAGAGAAAGTGCACGATGTTAGACAGCCTGTGCCATTCTGTTGAATCGATATGGTCTGTTAACAGCACCGGTGAGAGCAAGGCTTATGCGAGTGAAGCAATTCATCTGATCCTTGATAACATGGACGGATATCTTGCTAACGACGATGAGGCAAATCTTGAGATGCTCATGGCAGCTTATAAGGCCGGCAAAGCGATCAATATCACGCAGACTACTGCAGGACATGCGATGTGCTATAAGCTTACGTCTCTTTATGGTCTTGCTCACGGACATTCTGCGATGCTCTGCGTTAAGTCATTGTTCCCGTGGATGCTCGAAAACATGGACAAATGCATCGACCCCAGAGGAGAGGACTATTTAAAGTCTGTCATGGATTATATAGCTGAGACATTCGGCTACAGTGATCCTCATAAGGTCTGCGAATATCTTGAAGATTTGTATTCCGGACTTAACATGTCGACGCCTGAAGCTACGGAAGAGGAGTTTATATTGCTCGCGTCTTCTGTTAATGTAGACAGGTTAAAGAACCATCCTATAGCACTTGATAGAAATTCGATCGATTTACTGTATCATAAGATATTAGGTAACTCTTAAGGAGGCTTATATGGCAACTGAACTTACAAAAAAGCAATTCGATATCTTAGAGGCTTTGGCAACTTCCGATAAAGCTTATTCCCAAAGAGATCTGGAAAAGATCACAGGTTATTCTCTCGGGACAGTCAATAAGCTCAGCAAGGAACTTGCAGACCAGGGCTTTATAGATAAGAGCAAGATCACTAAGAAAGGTTTGGATGCTTTAGAGCCATACAGAGCCAAGAGAGCTGTTTTTATTGCAGCCGGATTCGGTTCCAGAATGGTACCCATCACTCTTAATACTCCTAAGCCGCTCGTAAGAGTTAACGGCAAGCGCATTATCGATACCCTTATCGATGCATGTCTTTCTGCAGGCATTGAAGAGATCTATATCGTAAGAGGATATTTAGCTGAGCAGTTCGACCAGCTCCTTTATAAGTATCCGATGATAAAGTTCTTAGAGAACCCTTCGTATAATGATGCAAATAACATTTCGAGTGCTCTTGTCGCAAGATATCTGCTCTCGAATGCATATGTTCTGGAGGCTGACCTTGTATGCAGCAATCCGGAGATAATCAAGAAATATCACTATTCTTCTGACTTCCTCGCGATAAAGAAGGATCGTACGGATGACTGGTGCTTTACCGTTAAGGACGGCATCATCACGGAAGAGAAGGTGGGAGGCCTTGACTGCTGGCAGATGGTAGGAATCTCTTACTGGAATGAAGCTGACGGTCACAAGCTCTCACAGGATATCGATGACGTATTCCAGACACCCGGCGGACGCGAGAGATACTGGGAGCAGGTTCCCCTTGTTTACCGCAAGGACAACTATAAAGTTGCGGTCAAGGAATGCTTTGATGAGGACATCGTCGAGATCGATTCATTCAAGGAATTGAAGGCCATAGACAAGAGTTACGACGTATAATTTGTGTCAAAAGTTCATTTTTTGACGATTTTTGACCAAAAATGAACGCTTGTGCCTCAAAATATTATTGTTTTTATTATCCATTGTGCTAATATTGTGTTCGGTTTACTTGTAAATTGAACATGGGGAGGCTGTTTATGGAGCCGATAGTTAAGCGCAATGTCCTCTTAAATCCCGGTCCGTCCACAACGACTGATACGGTTAAGATGGCACAGGTAGTTCCGGATATCTGTCCGAGAGAGAAAGAATTCGCATCACTGATGAAGGGCCTTCGTGAAGATCTCGTAAGGATCGTTCACGGTGATCTTGAGAAATATACTTCAGTACTTTTCTGCGGTTCAGGCACGATCAATATCGATGTCTGCATCAATTCGCTGCTTCCTGAAGGCGGCAAGGTCCTTGTCGTAAATAACGGTGCTTACAGCACGAGAGCCGTTGAGATCTGCGAATACTACGGACTTCCCCATATCGATCTGAAGTTCCCTGTTGACCGTAAGCCTGATCTTGCGCAGGTCGAGGAGACACTGAAGAATAATCCTGACATCAAGCTCGTTCACACGACTCATAATGAGACGGGTACGGGTATCTTGAATCCGATAAGAGAGATCGGCGCTCTTGCTCACAAATACGGCGCTATCCTTACTGTTGATACAACAAGCACATACGCTATGCGTCCCATCAACATCGAAGAGGACAATATCGATTTCTGCATGGCTTCTGCCCAGAAGGGTCTTATGGCAATGACCGGTCTTTCTTTTGTCGTAGGCAACAGAGCCATCATCGAGAAGTCCAAGGATTATCCCAAGAGAAGCTACTATTGCAATCTCTTCCTTCAGTACGACTGCTTTGAAAAGACCGGCGAGATGCACTTTACGCCTCCGGTCCAGACGATCTATGCAGCGCTTCAGGGCATTAAGGAATATTGGGCTGAAGGCGAGGAAGGCAAATGGGCACGCCACACCAGAGTTTTCAATGCCATCAACGAAGGTCTTGATAAGCTCGGCTTTAAGCAGGTCATTAAGCCTGAAGACCGCGCAGGTCTTGTAAGCACCGCGATCTATCCCGATGATCCGAACTGGAGCTTTGAGAAGGTCCACGATTACTGCTACGAGAGAGGCTTTACGATCTATCCCGGCAAGATCTCTTCCACGAACACATTCAGACTCTGTGCTCTGGGTGCGATCGACGTAAAGGACATAAATGACTTTTTCGAAGTCTTCGGGGAAGCCTTGAGAACGAATAACATTCAGATCCCTGTTATCTATAAGGAGAATTGAATCATGAAGACTGTATACACTTGTTTCTGCACCGATGTTATCCATGAAGGACATCTGAACATCATTGAGAAGGCTAAAGAGAATGGCCGCGTTGTCGTAGGCGCTCTTACTGATGAGGCTCTCATCAAATACAATAGATTCCCTACGATCTCGCTTGAAGAGAGGATCAAGCTTTATAAGGAACTTGACGGCGTTGACGAAGTCGTCATTCAGAATGACTTTATGTATAACGACGTTATCGCTTCGATCAAGCCTGACTATGTCATTCACGGCGATAACTGGAAGAACGGTCCTGAGAGCGCTATCCGTGATCATGTGGAAGAGCTCCTCAAGGAATACGGCGGCGAACTCATCGACGTTCCTTATACATATAACGAGAAGGTCAAGAAGATCGACATGCAGCTTAGAGAAAAGCTCGCCATGCCTGAATACCGCCGTAAGCGTTTAAGACAGCTTATCAAGATGACACCTATCGTTAAGACGATGGAAGCTCACAGCGGTCTTACAGGTCTTATCGTTGAGAAGACTGTAGTAGAGCACGACGGCAAGCTCGAGCAGTTCGATGCTATGTGGATCTCATCTCTTTGCGATTCCACAGCAAAGGGCAAGCCTGATATCGAGCTCGTAGACATGACTTCAAGATTCAGAACGATCGACGATATCATGGAAGTTACGACAAAGCCGATCATCTTCGACGGAGATACAGGCGGACTTACCGAGCACTTCGTTTATACAGTCCGTTCACTTGAGAGAATGGGCGTTTCCGCTGTTATCATCGAAGATAAGAAGGGCTTAAAGAAGAACTCTCTGTTCGGTACTGAAGTCAAGCAGACACAGGCTACCATCGAAGAGATGAGCGCCAAGATCGCTGCAGGCAAGAGAGCACAGCTCACTGATGACTTCATGATCATCGCACGTATCGAGAGCCTTATCCTGGAGCAGGGCATGGAAGATGCTCTTGCAAGAGCAAAGGCATTCGTTGAGGCTGGCGCTGACGGCATCATGATCCACAGCCGCAAGAAGGATCCTGCAGAGATCCTTGAATTCTGCGACAAGTTCAGAGCATTCGATAAGACAACACCTATCGTTGTTGTTCCTTCTTCATTCAATACGATCACGGAAGAAGAGCTTGCTGCTCACGGCGTAAACATAGTTATCTATGCTAACCAGCTTACAAGATCAGCTTTCCCTGCAATGCAGAAGACAGCTGAGGACATCCTCAAGTATCACAGAGCAAAAGAAGTCGATGACAGACTTATGTCCATCAAGGAGATCATCACACTGATCGACGAGATCTGATTTTGGCAAATATCTGATTAACGCGACAAACGGTGCCCGATTATTGGGCACCGATTTTTTATTGATTAAAAAGATTTAGTGTATAATAGCGTTGATATTTGTGTTTGTTTTATGGAGAACTGATGAGTAAAGATAATAACAGCGTTTCAGCTAAGAAGGCCAAGACTAAGAGTCAGGGCTCAAGATATATATACCGCGGTATCTGCGCGGTGCTTCTTACGGCACTTTCCACACTGAGCTTCATGCTGGTATGGCTGGATTACGTAATCAATCAGAACAACAATACTGATCGTTTGCTCGGCAAGGGCAACATTGCGATGTCAGCGATCATCTATATCCTGATGTTCATCATATTCGGAAGGTTCTTCAGGGCTTTCTCGATCGGCGTCGAGAGGATCGCGAAGCAGACGGTAAGTGTTGCTTTATGCCTTTTTACCACCGCAGTTGCAGAGATACTGGTATCTGCCACGATCCAGAACAACTTCAGATATATGCCTCAGTTTGCCTGGAGATATCTGCTCCTTGCATTAGGACAGTCCATAGTTCTGGGTGTACTGGTCATAATCATGAACTTCATATACAGGAAGATCATTCCACCTTTGAATATCACGCTAATCTACGGCTATCACCCGAATAATATTGAAGATAAGCTTGCATGCCTTCCTCATAAGTATCAGGTCGTAGACAGGGTCAAGTTCGATGATCCCGGTGTCGATCTTGAAAAAGTTATAAATGAGAGCTCCAGCGTCCTTATCAACGACGTACCTTCGACTGTTGAGAATAAGATCATTAAGATGTGCTTTGATAAAGACATCAGAGTTTATGTCGTTCCCAAGATCGCTGATATCATCCTTAAATGCTCAGACAGTATCAACGTTATCGATACACCTTTGTATTTGAGCCGCAACTTTGGCATGAGCTTCGGCCAGAGATTTGCGAAGAGGACCATAGATATCATCCTTTCCGGTCTTGCGCTTATCGTATTCAGCCCGATCTTCCTCATTACGGCACTTGCAATTAAGATCGAAGACCACGGTCCCGTATTCTTCAAGCAGGAGCGTGTAACCAAGGATGGCAAGCACTTCATGATCCTGAAGTTCCGTTCCATGATCGTTGATGCCGAGAAGGACGGACGTCCGCATCCGGCAGGCGAGAAAGACGACAGGATCACGCATGTCGGCAGCATCATCCGTGCATGCAGGGTAGACGAGCTCCCTCAGCTCTTTAATATCTTCGCAGGTGACATGAGCATCGTAGGCCCCAGACCTGAGCGTTATGAGCACGTCATCAAGTACACCCAGGACATCCCCGAATTCAAGTTCAGAGAGAAGGTCAAGGGCGGACTTACAGGCTATGCGCAGGTTTACGGCAAGTACAATACTTCAGCATTGGATAAGTTGAAGCTCGACCTCACATATATCGCTGACTACAGCGTCTTACTCGATTTCCAGATCATTTTCGAGACCATCAAGATCTTGTTCCAGAAAGAAAGCACAGAGGGCTTTGACAGCGAGCGTGCGAAAGAAATGCACGACGCAGACTGCAAATAATTGATATAATTGAATTGACGTAACGGCTTTCCTGATTATTGGTGCAAAGGCTTATGGACAATTCATTTGACGTGATCATCATCGGAGCAGGCGTAACAGGATGTGCGGCAGCAAGAGAGCTCTCGCGCTATAACTGTTCTGTGCTCGTTATCGAGAAGGACGAGGATATCTGCTGCGGCACTTCCAAGGCTAACAGCGGCATAGTTCATGCGGGCTATGATGCAAAGCCCGGCACTCTCAAGGCGAAGATGAATATAAGAGGCAATGAGATGATGACATCTCTTTGCGAAGATCTCGATATCCCGTTTAAGAGGATCGGTTCTCTTGTCGTATGTACTGATGAAGCAAACCGTGAAGGCATAGATGAACTCTATGAACGCGGGATCACTAACGGCGTTCCCGGTCTTAAGATACTCGGGAAAGATGGGGTTAAGAAGATAGAGCCTAACATCTCCGATGATGTTGTCTGTGCTCTTTATGCTCCTACGGCTGGCGTTATCTGTCCGTTCAGGCTTAACATCGCCATGGGAGAATGCGCTGAGCAGAACGGCGTTATCTTCAAGTTCGATACCAAAGTTAATGATATACGCCGCACTGGTGATTTATGGACAGTTGTAACTGATAAAGACACATATAGCGCCCGCGCAGTGCTGAACGCAGCAGGGTGCCACGCAGATGAACTGCATAATCTCGTATCGGACAGGAAATATCACATTACGGCAAGAAGAGGCGATTATATGCTCCTTGACCGTTCGCTGGACGGTTTTGTTGAGCATATTATCTTCCCCCAGCCTACGAAAATGGGTAAGGGTATTCTCGTAACACCCACGGTTCACGGCAACACTTTAGTCGGACCGACGGCAATCGATACTGACGATAAAGATGAGGCGCCCGTTACTTCCGAAGGTCTTTCTAAAGTTCAGGAAGGCGCGGTAAAGAATGTTAAAGGACTGCCGTTAAAGCAGGTGATCACGGGCTTTTCCGGACTTAGGGCACACGAAGACGGCGGTGAATTTATCCTTGAAGAAGCTGAAGGATGCCCCGGCTTCTTTGACTGCGTCGGCATCGAATCACCCGGCCTTACTGCCTGTCCGGCAATTGGCGAATATATGGCTTCACTCATATCTGCAAAGCTCGGTCTTACTAAGAAAGACACCTGGAACGGCATCTGCAGGGATGTCATCAAACCGTTTGAACTTCCGGCGGAAGATCGTGCCGCCCTTATCAGCGAGCATCCTGAATACGGGCGTATCATATGCCGCTGCGAGACCATTACCGAAGGCGAGATCATAGATTCAATAAGACGTCCTTTGGGCGCCAAGTCTCTTGACGGTGTTAAGAGACGTACCAGAGCAGGCATGGGCAGATGCCAGGGTGGTTTCTGCTCACCGCGTGTTATGGAGATCTTAAGCAGGGAGACGGGCCTGCCGCTTGATTCTATAACTAAGAGCGGCGGTGATTCACAGATCGTTATAGGGAGGACCAAAGATGAAGGCTGATATCGTAATCGTCGGCGGCGGTCCTGCCGGTCTTGCGGCTGCGATAGCTGCGGCAAAGGAAGACAATACTCTTGATATCCTGATCTTAGAGCGCGATCACGAGCTCGGCGGGATCTTAAACCAGTGCATACATAACGGCTTCGGCCTTCACACATTCAATGAGGAACTCACAGGACCTGAATATGCTGCAAGGTTCGAATCACAGTTAGATGAACTTGGCATCCGCTATATGCTTGATACGATGGTGCTGGATGTATCTTCAAACTCTGTTACTGCCGTAAACAGCAAAGAAGGCGTATTTACCGTAGAGTGCGGCGCTGTCGTTCTATGTATGGGGTGCCGTGAGAGGCCAAGAGGCGCACTTAATATCCCGGGCCTTCGTCCTGCCGGTGTTTTCACAGCAGGAACGGCTCAGCGCCTTGTAAATATCGAAGGCTATATGCCCGGTAAGGAAGTCGTTATCCTGGGTTCCGGTGATATCGGACTTATTATGGCCCGACGCATGACTTTGGAAGGCGCTAAGGTAAAGGCCGTATGCGAGCTGATGCCTTATTCCGGCGGCCTTAAGCGTAATATAGTCCAGTGTCTTGATGACTTCGACATCCCGCTTTTGCTGTCCCATACAGTTATTGATATCAAGGGCAAGGAGAGAGTGACTTCAGTCGTTATCGCTGAAGTCGATGAGCGTGCGAAGCCGATTCCCGGCACTGAGCAGGAGATCTCCTGTGATACCTTGCTTCTTTCCTGCGGCCTTATCCCGGAGAATGAACTCTCAAGGGAAGCAGGCGTTGAGATCAATCCTGCAACCAACGGCCCTGTGGTAAATGAGTCCTTTGAGACTTCGATACCGGGCGTCTTTGCCTGTGGCAATGTCCTTCACGTGCATGACTTGGTCGATTATGTCTCTGAAGAATCCGGAAGAGCAGGCAGGAGCGCTGCAAGATATGTTAAGAACAAGGGCAATGGCAGCGGACCGGTGATAAAGGTAAAGAACGGAGCCGGCGTACGTTATACCGTGCCTTCTTCTGTCAGAACTTCTGAACTGGAAGGAGATCTGATCATCAGATTCAGATCCGGCGGTGTTTACAGGGATTCTTATATCGATGTTCTTTTCGACGGCGTATCGAAGATCCACAGAAGAAAGCCGATAATCACGCCCGGCGAGATGGAGCAGGTGATTCTTAAGAATGAAGATCTGGAACAGGCGCCTTCTGAGATACTGATAAGGATAACGGAGAACTGATATGGAAAAGCGTGAACTTACATGTATCAACTGTCCCATGGGATGCCGTATAACAGTCACGATGCAAGGTGACGATATCATCTCCGTTGAAGGAAATACCTGTAAACGCGGCTATTTATACGCCTGCAATGAGGTGAGGACTCCCGTAAGGACCGTGACAACCACCATCAGGGTGGAAGGCGGCGAAGTTGACCGGATAAGCTGCAAGACCAAAGAGCCTGTGCCGAAGGAGAAGATCTTCGAGGTCATGGAAGCGGTAAATAAGGCTTCGTGCAGGGCTCCTGTCGCGATCGGCGACGTCCTTATCCCGGACTGTGCGGGGACGGGGATCCCTGTTGTTGCGACAAAAGCGGTATCTCCTGCCTGAATTGCCTCTTTATTATTTTGTCTTTATTAGATTATTTGTTATTATCTAATGAGACTTTGTAAAAGAGGGAACCGCGCAAATGGATAATTATTCTGTTCTGATGAGTGTTTATCACAAGGAAAAAGCAGAATTTCTCCGTGAGGCTTTGGACAGTATCTGGAATCAGACAGTTCAGACTAACGATTTTGTACTTATCTGCGACGGTCCCTTAAATGAAGAATTGGACACGGTCATCGATGAGAATGTTAAGGCTCATCCCGATGTGCTCCATGTCGTAAGGCTCGAAAAGAACGGCGGCCTGGCAAACGCTCTCAATATCGGCATCAAGCTCTGCAAGAACGAACTGGTCGCCAGAATGGATTCTGACGATATCTCTTATCCTGACAGATGCGAGAGGCAGCTTAAGATCTTCGAATCAAGAGACGACGTGGATCTTGTATCCGGCACGATCGAGGAATTCATTGAGACAAAAGATGTCATTGAATCCAGGCGCGAGATGCCTCAGGAGCCTGAAGACGTATACGAGTACTGCAAAAAGAGATGCCCTTTCAACCATCCCTGCATCATGTACAAGAAGACCGCTATTATTGAGTCCGGCGGTTATATTCCTTCGCACATTGAAGATTATTATCTTTGGGTCCGTGTTCTTCAGCACGGCTTCAGAGGCTATAACATCAAGGAATCGCTCCTTTGGATGCGCGCCGGCGCTGACATGTATAAGAGAAGGGGCGGCAAGAAGTATGCAGAATCCGTAAAAGCCCTTTTCAAGTACATGAGAGATACGGGCTTTATAACAAAGTGGCAGTACTTCAAGCGAATGAACATGAGATATGCAGGTGCCCTTGCGCCCAACTGGCTGCGCAAGTTCTTGTATAAGACGCTTTTGCGCAAATCATAAGGTGGGGAAGATGAGAAAACAGAAGGACATCTATTCCAAAGTCTTCAGCGAATTCGTATTCTCGGATTCCCAGATCGAACTTCTCCATCAGACGCTTTTTGACATGCTCATGGATATCAAGCGCGTGTGCGAGAAGCATGACATCACGTTCCTTCTGTCAGGCGGTTCAATGCTCGGCGCCGTCCGTCACAAGGGCTTTATCCCGTGGGACGATGATCTCGACATCATGATGCTCCGCTCCGAATACGTTAAATTCAGGAAGGCTGTGCTTTCCGAGATGACTGATAAATATGATCTCGTTGAGCCTCTGGACGGCAAATATACCAACAAGAAGCCTAAGCTTTTCCTTAAGAATTCCGTGTTCACCGAAGTTGTCTATGCAGGACTCCCCGCCGAATACAGGCGTGTGTTTATCGACGTGTTCATCATTGAGGACGTTCCCGCATCAGCTTCAAAGAGGAAATTCATCGGCAAGTTCTATGATTTCGCGTTCCACGCATCGAGCTTTATCGGCGACTACAAATATCCGTCGCCCATTATCCTTGAGAAGGGCAGGACTGATGAGGAAGTCAGGAAATACTATGCCGCAAGACGCAGGATGGGCGGACTTCTTAATATCTTCTTCGGCATGAGATTCTATCTTAAGATCTGCTCCAAGTTAGATCACACGAAGAAAGAGACCGGCGTCGTTGCGGTCCCTTCAGCGATAAGCTATAACCGCGAAGTATTTAAGAAGTCTCTTTTTACTGACTTAATTGAGGTAGAATTTAACGGTGAGATGTTTAAGATACCTTCAGATTACGATTCATATCTGAAGAACCTTTATAAAGACTATATGAGACTCCCGCCTGAGAAGGACCGTGTCATTCACAGCTGCGCAGAGTTTAAGATCAATACGGAGGAATAAAATGAGTAACGTAGCATTATTGATCGCCGGCGGTTCCGGAAACAGAATGCATCAGGACATCCCGAAGCAGTTCATCACTGTTAACGAGAGACCTGTAATCGTTTATACACTCGAAGCTTTCGAGAATCACCCGGAGATCGACTGCATCGCAGTCGTCTGCATCGAAGGCTGGGACCAGGTCCTCTGGGCATATGCCAAGCAGTTCAACATCACCAAGCTCAAGTATGTTGTTCCGGGCGGCAAGAACGGCCAGGATTCAATAAGGAACGGTGTCATGGAGCTCGAAAAGCATTTCGAGCCCACAGACTTAGTCCTCATTCACGATGCGATCCGTCCGATGGTCAGCGCTGAGATCATCTCAGACAACATCAGAGTTGCCCAGCAGTACGGCAACGCGATCACCGTTATCCCTTGCGCTGAGGCAATGATGCAGACCGAAGACGGCCTTGTATCTGTCGGAAGCTATCCCAGAGACAGACTTAAGAGAACTCAGACACCTCAGGCTTTCCGCATCGGCGACATCTGCGACCTTCACAGAAGAGCTCTGGAAGCAGGCATCACGAATTCCGTCGCTTCCTGCACATTGAAGATCGAGATGGGCGAGCAGGTATATTTCTCAGCAGGTTCCGAGAAGAACATCAAGCTTACGACCGTTGAAGACATCGATATCTTCAAGGCTTTGCTCGCTGCAAAGCGTTCTGACTGGCTTAAGTGAGGAATTAAGATGCTTTACGATAACAAGAAGTGGATAGAAGACATTGATAAGGTCATTGAAGTCGTTCCCGAGTTAGATGATCTTGCAGGGAAGTCACTTATGATCACCGGCGCTGCAGGCCTCGTTTGTTCTGCCGTCGTAGATATCATATTCCGCTACAACGATACGCACGATAAGAAGATACAGGTCCTCGCTGCAGGCAGATGGCCTGAAGAAATGTCCGGCAGATTCGGCGACCTCGTAAACCGTGATGATTTCACATTCGTTGTTTACGATGCATCCAAGACCGATAACGTTATCAGTGTTCATTCCGATTACATCATTCACGGTGCGAGCAACGCATCACCCAACATGATCGTAAAAGAGCCCGTCGAGACCATGATGAGCAACTTCCTCGGCATGAAGTATCTTTTGGATTACGCGAAAGACCAGGGCACCAAGAGGATCCTTTATATCAGCTCGAGCGAAGTCTACGGCGAGAAGGAAGGCACGGAGCCTTACAAGGAAGGCCAGTACGGATATATCGACCTTCTGAAGGCGAGAAATTCATATTCCGTAGGCAAGAGGGCAGCAGAGACATTGTGCGCTTCATATGCCGACGAATACGGCGTCGAGTCAGTTATCGTACGCCCCGGCCACATCTACGGTCCTACGGCTTCACCTTACGATAACAGAGTGGCTTCAGCGTGGTCTTATGCTGTTGCAAAGGGCGAAGACATCGTAATGAAGAGCGACGGCGCACAGATCAGAAGTTATTGCTATTGCCTGGACTGCGCATCTGCAATGCTCAAAGTCCTTCTCTGCGGTGAGAACTGCCATGCGTATAACATCTCTAATCCTGATTCGATCATAAGCATAAAGCAGATGGCTGAGATCCTTGTAAAGAGCGCGGGCGTTAATCTCCGCATGGAGCTGCCGACTGATGAAGAGCGCAAGGGCTTTAATCCCATGAGCAATTCATCGCTCGAGAGCACGAGCCTTATAGGACTCGGCTGGAGAGGCTGCTTTGACGCTGAAGCGGGCTTTACTCATACCGTTCAGATCTTAAAGGAGACATACAGCTTATGAACCTTAACGAAGAGGTAAGATGCGATTATCTCATTTCTTCTGACATGAAGAAGCTCTGGGCGGAGTTCCTGGATATCTACGACCAGATCGATCAGATCTGCAAAAGACATAATCTGACCGTCATTGCCGACGGCGGCACGCTCTTGGGCGCCGTAAGACATAAGGGCTTTATCCCGTGGGACGATGATTTCGATCTCGACATGCACATCGACGACTATGAGAAATTCATCGAATACTGCAAGGACGAATTGAAGGAACCATACTTCCTTCAGACATGCGAGACCGAGCCCGGCTATCCGCCTTTCCACTTGAAGGTCAGAAAGAGCGGAACGACCTGCTTTACTGACTGGGAGCTCGAGATGAGTCCCGAAGGTCACAGAGGCATCTTTGTCGATATCTTCCCGATCTATAACGTGCCTGACGACGATGCTGTTTTCGCGAAACAGGTAAAGAAATTAAAGAAGATCAGAAAGATCTACAGCTGCTATCAGATAGACAGGGCCATCACCAGGTTCGGCGTCAAGAAGACTAAATATAAGGCCAAGCAGCAGCTTTTGTGGAAGCTCCATTCCATCTTCACGAGCCCGGAAAAGCTTTGCAGACAGTATTTGGAGCTCTGTAAACTCGAAAAGAATAAGACCAGGCGAGTCAGCGTAATCTCGTTCGATCCCGGCAACAAAAAGCTCGTGTGGGACAGGACCTGGTTCGACAAGACCGTTGAGCTTCCTTTCGAGGACATAACCATTTTGGGACCTCAGATGTACGACGAAGTGCTGACGTCGCAGTTCGGCGACTGGCACCAGTTCGTCAAGGGCACATCGCTGCATTCCGGTCTCAATTTCTCTGTTGATACCGATTACCGCGACTACCTTAAGAATCTTAAGGCTTAAGGCCAAATAAGGAACATGAAATGAACCTCGAAGAAGAGATTAGAGACGGCTATAAAGTCTCGGCTGACATGAAAAAGCTCTGGTCCGTCCAGATGGAGATCCTGGACGAGATCGACCGTGTCTGCAAAAAGCACAACATCACGTATTATGCAGACGGCGGCACGCTCCTTGGCGCTGTCCGTCATAAAGGTTTTATTCCGTGGGATGACGACCTTGACGTCCAGATGTACAGGGACGACCTGGAGAAATTCTGCAAGGTCGCCAAAGACGAATTGAAGCCGCCGTTCTTCCTTCAGACCTGGGAGACCGAAGAGGGCTTTTATCCCTGGCTTTTCAAGGTCAGGAAAAGCGATACCGCATGCTTCACCGAATGGGAGATCGAGAACAACCCGGGCGGCAACCGCGGCATCTTCGTCGATATCTTCCCGGCCTATAACGTGCCGGACGGCAAGCTCGCTTTTGCCATGCAGACGGTCAGGCTGAAGCGCCTGAAGTTCCTTTTCGAGTGCTATCAGACAGACAGAGCATTATCTTTATACGGCGCGCGCAAAACCTCCAAGCGCAGGCTCGCTCAGGCCGTTTGGAAGGTCTGCAGCATATTCACGTCATCAGACAAGATCTGCAGGAAATTCATTAAAACCGCCACCAAGGTCGGCCCGGAAACAAAGCGCCTCGGCTATGTGACTGTATTCCCCGGCAACAAGAGATTCATCTGGAACAGGGAATGGTTCGACGGCACGGTCGATCTGCCTTTTGAGGACCGCATGATACCTTGCCAGACCGGCTACGAGAAACGTCTCGAGCAGGATTTCGGAGACTGGCGCACGCCGATGCAGATCAAATCGATGCATTCGACGCTTCACTATTCCTGCGATGTCCCGTACGAAGAGTTCCTGAAAACATTGAGAAAATAAGCAATAAAGAAGGGGTTGCCGGTGGGCAGCCCCTTTCACTTTGCTTTGTAATGCTTTGTATCAGTATGATTGGCCTAAGTAAGAGATGCAAGTAACCATAACTTCGAGTGCAACGATGCCTGTGATTACGCAACCGCCGATAAGTCCGCCCAATGAGAGGTACTTACCAACCTTAGCAACGCCATAAAGCTGACCGCACTCTTCCGCGAACTTCTTTGCCTTCGAAAGACCGATAGCGCCGCAGATGATTGAAGCGATCGAGAAGAACCATATAATGCAGCAAGCAACAGCCACAATACCAAGGACAAGTACAGTCTTGCCAAGGCTGTCATTAGTGCCGACAGTTCCTACAGGCTGTACGGGTGTAGCCTGAGCATAAACTGGTGTAGCCGCATATACGGGCTGAACCGGCTGAACAGGCTGAACGGGAGTAGCTGTGGGCGCGGGTGCCGGTGCCGGAGCAGGTGCAGGTGCTACAGGAGCCGCTGCAACAGCAGCTGCAGCAACAGGAACTGCAACGGGAGCAACTGCCTCAACAGGTGCAGCCTGAACGAGTTCTGCCTCGACAGGTGCAGCCTGAACAGGAGCAGCTTCAACAGGTGCAGCAACAGGTGCAGGCTCAGCAACGGGCTGAGCTATCGACTCGACCTTTGTTCCACAGTTGGGGCAGAATAAATTACCATCTTCAAATTTAAAACCGCAATTAGTGCAAAACATTAGTATTACCCTCCATTTATTGAGATAAAGAAATATTAGCATTATTGAATTTCAGGCGCAATAAAACAGACCTTAACATTAACTTAACAAGTGCTTGCGTGAGCGTAACAAGTGCATGCGTGCGTGTGACAAGTGCTTGCGTGAACGTTTGCGTGCGTGCATGCGTGCGTGCATGCGTGCGTGTAACAAGTGCTTGCGCGTTTGTTTGCGGCGATGCGCTTTTAGGCGTTGCCTTTGAGGCGTAGTGCTCTGAGTTCCTGAGTTCGGCCGGCGATAAGGTCCGGTCGGCGCTGAGTTCCGGTTGGCGCTGAGGTCCGCCTAAGCAGATTTATTGCCGGAGCTGAATTCGGACCGTCGCTGATTTTTTTGCCAGCGCTGAATTCGGACCGGCGCTGATTTCCGACCTCTGAAAAATTGAGACTAGTCTCAATTTTTGCCGAAAAGTCTCATTTTCGAGCCCATATTTTAAATTTCAATCAAGTCGTGCGCACAAGCCCCGTTCTGCCATTCATAATGTGGGAAAATCCCCAAGGAGAACGTTGCCATGAACAAAATCGAATTCCCCATGAAAGTGTTAGCGGTAAAACTGGAGTACAGAAGGCTGAAGTTGGAGAAGATGGTGAAGGGATATTTAATTGAGAAGGATGGAAAACGATTCATAGTTATTACCTTTGACCCGGCCATTCCTAAAATTACCACACGGCATCCGCGTGTCCTTAGTTCCAGATCGAAAGTAGGCAAGAACTATATAGAACCGATCAATGAGTACCAAAATCTAAAAGCTGAGTATGATTCACTTTTAAACGAATGGTATTCCAGGTTCAGGTTTGCGCCTCCTAAGGTTAAGTTTCCTATATCTCAGTATTTTGATCCGCACCGAATGAATAACGAATACTACAATGCTCGTCCGGGCAAATTAGGTAAGTACACTCCCAATAATCCAACAACCAGTGAACATGGCGATCTGAAGTCAAAGAATGAATTGATGGGCCTTGATCTGCTAAAAGATCTCGGTATTCCTTTTAAATACGAGACTGAGTTATACCTCAAGGATATAGACGAAACAATCAATCCCGATTGCCTGGTCAACTTCTACGAGATTGACAGATGTGCTTATCTTGAGATATTTGGTATGAGTGACAAGCTCGATTATTTTGCCAGAACAAGCAGCAAAATATATGGCTTCTCGAAAGAGAACTATAGGCCGGGCAGGGAAGTAATCTATGTGTTTGTTTATGACAAATATAATTTTGATAAGGATTACTTTGTTAGTCAGGTGTTATCGGCTTTCAACGATATGATTCCGGATAATGCATTGTTATGGAAAGAAGAGTAAAAACTGCAGACTGAAAAATATCGGGCAAAACTTCAGGCGCCGCCGGATGTTTTGCCTGGAGTTTGGGGTGAAAACAGTCGAATTCCAGGCGGAATGCCAGGCGCCGCCGAATGATTTGCCTGGAGTTTGGGGTGAAAACAGTCGAATTCCAGGCGGAATGCCAGGCACCGCCGTTGGTTTTGCCGTTCGTTTGGGCTTAAAATGTCTTTTTGAACGGCGGAATGAACGGCACCGCCGATGGTTTTGCCGTCCGTTTGTCCTTAATATGCTAATCCATCAGGTAGAACATGTCTTTCAGCCCTTTTTAATGTAATGTTAAGGTTCCACACCCGCGGCAAGCCTATTATTTATAAATTAAATATAGTAAAATAGCTTGTTTAAAATCTTAAACTCTGAAATTGTGCTTGCTGTTTAAGGGAAAGGTGTTTGGAAGAAGTCGGTCATGAAGACAGCCGTTCTTTTGCCTGTTTATAATCCGGATGAGAAGTTCCTTCGCCTT
>JAEFBA010000023.1 GCA_016292145.1 Saccharofermentans sp. | reverse complement strand
TCTCCTCGGAATCATCGCCATCTACACAAGAGGCAGCTGGTTCTTAGTAGCAGCTTCGTCAACGCTCTTCGGACTTACGATGCTTTTCGCGCCGTTTATCGCATTCAGAAGACCTGTTAATGCTTATCTTAAGAATCACAAGGGCCTTGCGATCATGAGCGCATACACTGTCACATTTGCCTTAATGATGTTCTGCATCGGCCTTAATGTCGGATTCAAGACATTTGCTCCTATGGCATTTGCAATCTCTATGCCCCTTGTTGGAATGTGCTGGGCAATCTTCGCGATCATAAGATATCTGCGCTTCAACGCTTGCACTAAGACAGGCCTTTGCATTACAGCCGCAGGCGTTATGTCCGGAGTGCTTTCGATGCTCGCTGGCAATGCAGAAAAAGCAATATCAAACACAGGCGTATCATACTCAACTCCCACGCTGCCGCTCATGCTTTCGATCTGCGGCGTAGGAATCTTGATTGCCGGAATCGGCTTCTTAATCGGAATGTTTAAGGGAGGAAGAAAGAATGAAAAGAAGTAATTTATTAGCAGGAGCAATGGCTCTTATCGTACCCGCAGCAGTCTGCCTCACAGGATGTTCATTCGGAAATATCAATTTTATGAACTATAAGTACGATAACGCAGACAAGTACGAAGCAGGCGACCGCGAGATTGATGATAAGATCACAAAGATCAACCTCGACTATGCTTCAGGCAACGTAACAGTCAAGGGAACAGCTACTGATTCGGTTAAAGTTGAGGAAACCGTAAACAAGGACATCGACAAGGACCATCAGGTTCATACATGGGTAGACGGTAACACTCTTTATATAAGATACTGTGCATCAAAGGACATGCTCACTTTCAACGGTATCGAGAAGAGCCTCGAGGTAACCATCCCCGAAGCACAGGATCTTGACGACTTCATCATAAACGTATCTTCCGGAAACATTGTTCTGGACAACTTTACGACTGATTCACTTAATTCTCATGCTTCATCCGGCAATACAAGGATCGCTTGTTCAGCCAAGACCATTGAGCATAAGTCTTCTTCAGGTAATGTAGATCTTGTTCAGACGGGAAATACCGATTCTGTTAAGGTCAAGCTTTCCTCAGGAAATCTCGTGCTCACACAGAATGGCGACTGCAAATCATTCGATATTGATTCGTCTTCAGGCAAGATCGAAGTGTACCAGACAGGTAACGTAGGCAATGCCAGGATCCACTCTTCTTCAGGCGGAGTAAAGGCTGAAATGGGAACAGTCGATGATCTTAACATTGAAGTAAGCTCCGGCCCGATCGTTCTTGATGCTGATGAAGTAAAGAACCTTTATACAAAGGCTTCAAGCGGCCATTCCACGATCAATCTCAGCAAGGCGCCCGCAACTTCTAAGATCAACTGCAGCTCCGGCGGAATCGACGTAAGCCTTCCGGAAGATTCCGACATTACTGTTCACGTAAAGGTCTCCAGTGGAGACTTCAGCTACGAGCTTCCTTTCACAAAAGAAGGCAAGGATTACATTAGCGGCAACGGTACCAATGACATGCAGATCAATTGCTCGTCCGGCGATGTAGGATTCCACAAGGCTTAACAGCAATAAACCATATAAAAAGGGGCCTGTCACTTATGAAGTGGCGGGCCTTTTGCTTTTGAAGGATCAATATGCCTGGCGCGAAAAGAGCAACGCATGAAATCGTACGTTTTTCGCCCTCAAAAATGTACGAAAAAGATGCTTGCAGTTTGCAACACGCAAAATCGTACGTTTTTCCCCTTCAAAAACGTACGAAAATGACGTTTGCACTTTGCAAAGGGCAAAATCGTACTCTTTTCGGGGTCAAAAACGTACGATTTGGAGTCTTGCAGATTTCAGGCGGAAACTTTATTTGCTCTCGATATACTGCGATACGCAGATGTGCCTTCCGTCGACATCCTCGAAAACAAACTGCCTGTTGGTCGTCATGTCACGGGCGGCCTTTGCCTCAGGGAGGTCTTCGACGATCTTAATGCCGTTACCGGCAACTTCGTTATGGAGCAGGAACGGCTCTGAGCAGTAGATATACATGTCATACTTGATGCCGAAGTTCCTTGCGGGCTTTGTGATGTCGCCCGTACCCTTTACGAGAACAATCGCGATGTTATCGCGGACGAGCTTTATGTGGGGCATGGCCTCATCATCCAAGTGAGCGGCCTTGAAGCCCAGTTTGTCTTCATAGAAAAGTGCTGTTTTATAGATGTCTTCGCAGGCAAAGACTGCAGCCTGGCTGTTCATGAGAAGGAGTCTGCCTGAACCTTCTTCTTCGCCTTCTTTGGCCTTGACGGGTGCTGAAGTCCCCATGTTGAACTGATATCCGAGAAGAGGTGTGCCGAAGAATTTCTCGTGTTCATCGAGAGAATTCATGATGTCAGAACGCTTTGTGATCTCCTCAGGAGAGAGCGTGGCGGGAATGTCAGCCAAGTATTCGACCTTTTCGAGGTATTCGAGGAGGTTCATGAGCCTTACGTGAAGGGGGATGATGTCGGACGTAGCCGGGATCTCGCATGCTCTGCCGTGAATGAACATCATGCCTTCCTCGACGCCTTCAGCCGGGAGCCCTGCGTAAAGGTGCATGAGGAGGTTCATCTCCTCTGTTGTCTTATCGTGCGTGCCGCCTTTGGCAATGGCGCTCTCGATCATGTCGAAAACAACATTCATGTCGTGCAGGGGATATTCTTTATTAAGCATAAAATTCTCCTCGAAGATACAATATGTCTATTCTACCAATTTGAATCGTGTTGGCAACAAGGATAGAATATGCGGGAACAATGTATAAGGAGAGCACTATGGCTCAGTTTAAAAAGACAAATGCGATGAGGATTCTCGACAAAGCGGGAGTACCTTATACGTACGAAGAATACGAATACGACGAGAATGATCTTGACGGCCATCACGTCGCAGAATACCTGGGGATCCCCTATGAGGAAGTTTTCAAGACTCTGACGGCAGTGTCGGATAAGGGCGAGTATCTTGTCTTCTGCATAAGCGTTGACGATGAGATAGACCTTAAGAAGGCCGCAAAGCTCGCAGGATGCAAGAGCGTCAACATGATCCACGTAAAAGACCTTCTGAACGTCACGGGATATATCAGAGGCGGGTGCTCGCCGATCGGGATGAAGAAGCAGTACAGGACCTTTATCGATGAGATGGCAGAGCTCCTTGACGATATCTGCGTCAGCGCAGGGCAGAGGGGAGTGCAGCTGAGGCTTAAGGCGTCTGACCTTATTTCCTTCACCAATGCCGTAGTCGGTGATTTTGCTATGCGCTCCTGAAATGATAGAATTACTGGAAAAATAAAGCCAAAACGGGAAGTGATAACTGATGTTAGAACCTAAGTGTTTCACGTTAAATGATATTCAGAAGGGTGCCAGGATCTATTTTATCGGAATAGGCGGCATCTCCATGAACGGACTTGCCAGACTTGCACAGCATGCCGGATTTGTTGTCGGAGGCTCTGACAACCATCCGTCTGAGAGGACAGAGATCCTCAAAGAGCAGGGGATCACGGTCTATAACAGCCAGATAGCTGCAAATATCGACGATTTCAAGCCTGACTATCTCGTTAAGACTGCAGCAATCCTGCCCCACAATGAAGAGGTAAGAAGAGCAACCGAGCTTAACCTTCAGATCTTTGACAGGGCTGAGTTCCTGGGCGCTTTTACAAGGAGCTTTAAGAACGTCATAAATGTATCCGGAACGCACGGAAAGACGACAACGACATCGATGATATCGCTGATGATGATCGATGCGGGCTTAGACCCTACGGTCCATCTCGGAGCTGACCTTGATATCTTTAACGGCACCGTAAGAGCGGGATCTACGGACCTTCTGGTATCTGAAGCCTGTGAGTTCAACAGGTCATTCCTGAATTTCTCGTCAACGACGGCTGTCATTACAAATATCGATCACGATCACGTTGACTGCTATCCGACGATTGATGATGTTATCGATGTTTTCGCGCGCTTCATAAGGCTCGTTGACGACGACGGATATGTCGTCGTATCAGGCCACGATAAGAATACTGCCAGTGCGCTTGTTGAGGCGAAGGAGTATTTTGACAAGACCGGAAGGACTTTCCCTAAGATCGTAACCTGCGCATCTGACGATAAGATCTGCGCAATGACCGGAAGACAGGCTGATTTTTATGCAGACAATATCGTCTTCGAGGAAGGACTTCCTTCATTCGATATCGTTATCTACGGCAAGGAAAGGATCAGCGTTAAGCTCAATATTCCGGGAAGACACAATATTTCCAATGCTTTAAATGCAGCTGCAGCCGCATACCTTAACGGAGCAACATCTGATGCCATCAGGAGCGCTCTCTTAAGCTTCGGCGGAGCTGACGGAAGATATACCGTAAAGGGCAAATATAAGGGCTGTGACGTCGTAGTAGACTACGCGCATCACCCGACGGCTGCCGTGGCTACGATCGAAGCGGCTTCCAATATGCCGCACAACGATATCCTCGTTGTTTTCCAGCCTCTGACATTTAACAGGACCAAGCTCCTGTTCGAAGATTACGTAACGAGCCTTCTGCCTTGCAAAAAGGTGCTTTTTGCAGAGATCTTCTCCGACAGGGAGAGCGATACTCTCGGCATGTCGAGCAAATTGATCGCAGATGAGATCAATAAGCGCAACGGTGATGCCGAGTTCTTCGAGAACAGGGAAGACCTTAAGAAGAGGATCGACGAGCTTATCCGCCCCGGTGATATAATCCTTATCCTGGGACCTGAAGACATCAGGACATTAGGAGACGAGCTCTGCCCTTAAGACAATGAAGAAGACTTCGGTTACAAAACCTATAGAGAATAAGATCGCGCCTCAGTACGGGTTCAGAAAGCTCAGGCCTCTGAAGATCCCGAAGATGGCGTGGTATGCGTTGCTTTTGGCATTTGTCATGGCAGCTGCTCTCTTTGTAATGTATTTCATATCATTTATAGGGACCAAGGATGCGAAAAGGACCCTTCTTATCTATAACGACGGTTCGACTATCCCTGAAGTGTCCTTAAGGAACAGCCTTGCGGCTTCAGAGTTTGATTTTGAGATAATAGAACCCGGAAAGCATGTTGACGATCAAAGTTATGTATATGAGCTCCCAAAAGGATACACGAAGGATAAGGTAGTGGTCTGCGCCGTCGGCAAGGATGCTTTTAAGGTCATGGATGATCTTATCACCTCAAATCCTGAGAATATTGAAGGTTACGTGCTGATCTCACCTGATTATCCCGGCAACGCTTCGCTTGCGAAATATACGGAAGACAATCCGGACGTGCCCTGCGCGATCTTCGGCTTTGACAGCAATGCAAAGTCATCCAATGATCTCACGGGAGCGCAGATGATCTTCGAGAAGATCTCAGGCGTCGACACGATGTACGGACATCCCACCAAGAGAGGAAAGATGTTCTCATCCAAGGTCTTTGTATCGCCGAATCAGAAGAGATATCTTTCGCTTTATTCCACGGATATCGGCACTTCCGGCCTTATCTCCTCGATCAATTTCCAGAACGAGCTCTCGCAGTATCTCGGAACGACCTTCGGAAAGGGGTTCTCCTCTTCCAGAATCGCCGTAAGACAGATGATCCTCATAATTGCGGTATTCCTGTCTGTCGCATCGCTTGCATTGTTCCTGTTCATGGTGCCTGTCGCAGTTCCGGAGAAGGCCAGGAAAGAGCTTAAGGGCCGTGACAGCCTCGGTGCCATCATATTCCTCGGCCTTTCAGGGTGGCTCGCTCTTACGGGCATCGTACTGACCTTCATACCCCAGGTTAAGATGTACGCGAAATATGTGGCCCTCTATGCGCCGGTCCTTATAATCGCGCTTATGGCACTTGCCCAGTTAAAGCTCCTTTTGAGCAACAAGTTCAAGTATTCCAGGAAAGATGACGGCTTCCCGATCTTCCTCGCGTCGATCTTTATCGGTGTTGTTGAGATCATGGTTATCGTCGGAACATCCCTTAACCTTACGAATATCGAGAAGGCTTTTAAAAACAGTGCCAACTGGGTAAACGCACTCATAGTCTTTATCGTAATGAGCCTTTCTGCAGTGGCCCTGATCCTGTCTGACAAGAAATCAAAGGCTTCAGGCCAGGGAAGAACGGCATATTTTGCGAGCCCTGCGTACTTTATCGAGTCGCTGGTGCCCTCTGCTGTCCTTCTGGCCATCAGCTTGATGCAGGGAAATAAGGAGCTTGCCGTATATTCCGCTGTAGGTGTCGGGATCAGCGTCCTGCCCTGCGTCTGTGCAATACCGATCAAGCGTATCTCGGACTATTATGAGGTGTCGGGGCTTGTTTTCGGGATCATCGCAGGAATAGTCGTATTCCTGGCAGGGTGATCTTAAGGAAGCGAAAAACTTCTCCTTATATAAAATTATTGTTGACTTTGACTTGCCCTTCGGTGTATTATACGCGGGTGACCGCATGCGACGGGCTCTTTTAAATGCGCTTTTTTATAGCGATGCCTTGGTTTTATGCAGCGAGACTGGAAGAACAGGAGGAACGAATATGTACGCAGTAATTAAGACAGGCGGCAAGCAGTACAAGGTTTCTGTTGACGATGAGATCTTCGTTGAGAAGCTTGAAGGTGAGGCTGGCAGCCAGGTTACTTTCGATGAAGTACTTGCAGTATCTGATGACAACGGTATCGTAGCCGGTGATGTTAAGGCTACAGTAACGGGTGAGATCGTTAAGCAGGGAAGAAACAAGAAGGTTATCGTCTCTAAGTACAAGGCTAAGAAGGGCTACAGAAGAAAGAATGGCCACAGACAGCCTTACACACGTGTACTTATCAAGGCTATCAACGCGTAAGTCAGGGCTTAAGGCTTTATGATTTCCGTTATCGTCAATAGGGAAGATTCTCGTATCTGTGCTATATATGCCAACGGGCATGCAGGTTACGACGATCCCGGCAGAGACATTATCTGCAGCGCAGTTTCAACACTTTTGTTTACTGCTGCAAGCGCCCTGGAAGATATTTGCGGTTACGACAGCGAATCTTTCTTCCGTATCAGCAATGAGGGCGAAGAAGACGTTAATTTGAGGATAACGGTTCCCGATCAAGGGAGCGATGAGACGAAGGACAGGGCTCAGGTAATAATGAGAACCTGCGAATTAGGTCTTATCGGGATAGCAAGAGATTATAACGACAGTAAGAAGAAGTACGTAGAGATAATTCATTCAAGAACACCGGAGGTGTAATTATGATTAAGTTTAATTTACAGCTCTTCGCACATAAGAAGGGAATGGGTTCCACCAAGAACGGCCGTGAGTCCCAGTCCAAGAGATTAGGAGCGAAGAAAGGTGACGGACAGTCAGTTCTGGCCGGCAATATCCTTGTTAGACAGCGTGGCACAAAGATCCATCCCGGCACAAACGTCGGCATCGGATCTGATGATACACTTTTCGCTTTGATTGACGGTACAGTCAAGTATGAGCGTATGGGCAAGGATAAGAAGCAGGTTAGCGTTTATCCTGTAGCCTAATTTTAGGTATTTCAGAAGAAACCAAGAGGAGCAGTCTGTCGCATTATTGCGATCGGACTGCTCTTGTATTTAGGAGAATCAGATGTTTATAGATCACTCTAAGATTTATGTTAAAGCGGGAGACGGCGGTAACGGCTGCCTCAGCTTCCATACCGAGAAGTACATTACCAACGGCGGTCCGGACGGTGGTGACGGCGGCGACGGCGGAAATGTTGTTTTGCAGGCCGCGCCGAATCTGACGAGCCTTCAGAACTTCCGATTCAAGCACAAGTTCATTGCGCAGAACGGTGCAAAGGGCATGAGCAAGAAGATGTACGGCAAGCGCGGTGAAGACCTTATTATCGGCGTTCCTGTCGGTACTGTCGTAAAAGACGTCGAATCCGGCGAGATCATTGCCGACCTCACTGAAGCAGGACAGAAGATCGTCGTTGCCAGAGGCGGCAAGGGCGGTCTTGGTAACATGCACTATGCCAATTCAATAAGACAGGCTCCGCAGTTTGCAACACCGGGATCACACGGCGAGGAAAGAGAACTTGCTATCGAATTAAAGCTCATCGCAGACGTCGGTCTTGTAGGCTTCCCTAATGCCGGTAAATCAACGCTTCTCTCAGTTCTTACGAGAGCTAAGCCGAAGATCGCAGATTATCCTTTCACAACGCTGGAACCGGTTCTGGGCGTAGTCAGTAAGGACGATTTCTCATATGTAATTGCTGACATTCCGGGCATCATCGAGAATGCACACGAAGGCGCAGGCTTAGGCCACGACTTCTTAAGACATATCGAGAGAACAAGGCTCCTTGTCCATGTCGTCGATCTCTCAGGCACAGACGGAAGAGAGCCGATGGATGACTTCAAGACCATCAATAAAGAGCTTGAGGAATTCAGCCTTGAACTCGCATCAAGACCGCAGATCGTTGTCGGCAACAAGTGCGACGGCGTATCTGATGAGGACGCTCAGAAGTTCGTTGATGAAGTTAAGGCATTAGGCTATGAGGATGTTTACATCATCTCTGCTGCAGGCCATATCGGAATCGAGGAACTGGCTGATAAGATCACTGAAGCTGTATCGAAGCTCCCTCCCACGGTCCTTCACGATATTGCTGACGGCAGTGAGAGAGTCTATACATTCGAAGAAGGCAAGAAGTACGAGATCATCATCAATGAGGACGGCAATTTCGAAGTAACGGGAAAGTGGATCAACAAGATCTTCAATTCCACGAACTTCGGAGACACCGAATCGACGAATTTCTTCCAGAGAACGCTTGAGAACGAGGGCGTTTTCGCTGAGCTCAAGAAGATGGGCTGCAAGGAAGGCGATACCGTCAAGGTCTGCGATCTCGAATTCGACTATTATGACTAAGACTTCAAAATTGGAGCTCTTTGTTCACATATTATTAACAAACGTTCCCTTATGATGCCTTAATGGTACTGTACTATTAAAGCGTAAGAACGAGACCACTTTGGATAAGAGTTTTGAGTTTGTTTGTAGAGATGCCGTAGTTAACCGCTACGGCATCTTTTTGTTTGTGTCATTTTCACAGTCTTTATTTTTGCGTTTTATAAGGTAAAATAGGTTAGATTATGGAATTGAAAGGGATTGTATGGATTTCCTTCTGCAGATAGTAACAAATAAGATACTGGTCGTAGGAGTTGTTTCCTGGTTTTTGGCGCAGGTCTTTAAGTGCATCAGTAATTTTATATTGACCAAGAAATTCAGTATTGAGAGGCTTTTCGGTGACGGAGGAATGCCTTCGGGTCACTCTGCGACAGTAACTTCGGTTGCGATCGCTGCCGGTCTTTATAACGGTTTTGATTCTCCTGTTTTCGCTGTTGCGATGATCCTCGCGATCGTTGTAATGCATGACGCGATGAATGTAAGATATCAGGCAGGCAAGCAGGCTGAGCTTCTTAATGTCATGGCTGAGATGTTTGAGAAAGTTACGGGCACGGATCTTCCCAATGAAGAGAAGCTCAAGGAACTTCTCGGACACACACCTTTGCAGGTTGCTGCAGGCTTTGTGCTCGGCGTGGCAACTGCCATCGTAATGTATCTCGTATTCTGATATTCCTATGATTTCCGGCGATATCCATAAGGCGTTATTATCCCTTCAGGACAAAGGTTACCGCGATATGCAGATAACCATAATCCCGACTGTTAATGCTGATTCGATAATCGGCGTCAGGACACCGGCACTAAGAAGTCTTGCAAAAGAACTTTCAAAGAGAGAAGACATAGATAAGTTTCTTAACAGCCTTCCTCATAAGTATTTCGAAGAGAACCAGCTCCATGCATTCATCCTTTCAGGTATGAAAGATGCAAAAAGAGCATTTGAACTCGTTGACAAGTTCCTTCCGTACGTTGATAACTGGGCAACGTGCGATCAGATGTCTCCTAAGGTCTTTAAGAAGAATAAGGAACTTCTTCTCGAATATACTGATAAATGGACCGGCTCGGACCATCCTTATGTAAAGAGGTTCGGAATAGGCATGCTGATGGAGCATTTCCTTGATGAGGACTTTAAGACTTCATATCTTACGAAGGTCTCGAAAATAAGATCTGACGAGTATTACGTCAATATGATGATCGCCTGGTATTTTGCAACAGCTCTTGCTAAACAATATGACGCAACTTTACCATATATAGAGAAGCAGAAATTAGACATTTGGACACACAACAAAACGATTCAGAAATCCGTAGAAAGTTATAGAATTACACCCGAACAGAAAGAATACCTGAAGTCACTCAAAAGGAAGGCGTAAGTCATGATCTATACAATTACTCTTAATCCTGCTGTTGATGTCAGCCTTCATGTAAGAGAAGGCCTTTTGCCGGGAAGTATCAATCAGTCTTATGCTGAGAGGACAGACCCGGGCGGAAAAGGCATAAACGTATCCAAGACACTTAAGGTAATGGACCAGGATTCCGTTATCTGCGTCGGCGTCTGCGGCGAGGACGGTGACAGGCTTCTTTCAATGTTAAATAGCATCGGATCCGAAGTTATCAGCGTCAGATATCCTACTGGAAACACAAGAACTAATATCAAGATCACCGGCGAGAACGGTGTAACAACAGATATAAACGGCAACGGTCCGCAGTATGACAGGGATACCGTTGAAGAACTTAAGAACATTATCCTGTCAAAGATCACTTCAGGTGATACGATCGTCATCTCAGGAAGACCGCCTTTGGGCTCTCCTTCAGACATATATGCGGAACTCATCAGGAGCTTTAAGGAAGTCGAAGGCGTAAAAGTAATTCTTGACGCTTCCGATGAATACTTAAGAGAAGGCCTTGCAGAAAAGCCTTATGCCGTAAAGCCCACTTGCGAGGAACTCTGCATCGATAATGATGCTGACAGCGCGAAATATGAAGCCGGCGATCTCGTCTTAAGAGGCGTTACGAGATGCCTTATCTCAATGGGTGTCGTAGGTGCCGTTTTCGCGAGCAGGGACATGGAAGCAACATATACAAGAGCATTAGATGTTAAGGCCAACTGCACCACGGGCTGCGGAGACGCCATGACGGCTGGTCTTGCATATGCTTCGGAGACCGGAATGTCATCGGAGGATTCTTTCAGGCTCTGCATGGCACTTGCCGGTGCGGAAGCCGAGACCGAAGGCACGAATCCGCCTACCAAAGAGCGCGTAATGGAGTTATTTAACAGTGCCCCGATAAGCGGACAATAATCGACTGATTTATTGTATTCGCAGAACAAACGTTCTATAATTTATCCAGAAGATTCGAATTTAATGTACAGGTGTTTTGAGAACTGATTGTGGTCTGAGAACACTTGGTAGTTTTCGTAAAAATCTGGAGGAATTATGGGCAACAACTTGAAGAATAACAGGAACTTGGCTCGATCCCCAAATATATATCTTGATAACGAGTACTCTGACTGGATACTTGAATTGAAACAGCGATATAAAAACGCTCAGTTAAAAACGGCGGTTAAAGTAAATTCTGAATTGTTATTGTTTAATTGGCTTCTTGGTAAAGACCTCGTTTCCCGTAAGTTTGAAGAAAAATGGGGAGATGGAATCGTTGAACAAATCAGCAATGATCTTCAAACTGCTTTCCCTGATGCGAAAGGTTTTTCTTCTCGAAATTTATGGTTTATGAAGCAGTGGTACTTGTTTTATTCAAGTGATAAAGATGCTTCGTTACTGATCACTAAACTGGAAAAGCAGATAGATTCCGGTAGTTCAAAACTGAACCATATTGGTTCATTAATGGAAGAACAAAAACTGAAACAGGTTGTTTCAGAAATGAAGTTCCCTTCGTTGTTTTCATTTGTTCCTTGGGGGCATCATATATTGATTGTTCAGAAATGCAAGACTGTAAAAGAGGCATTGTACTATATCAAGCGTACAATAGCTGAAAACATGAGCAGGAGTTCTTTGATTGCTTGTATTAATGGTGATGCCTTCCATTCTCAAGGAGAAGCAGAGACGAACTTTGAATCTGTTCTTCCGGAACAGCAAGGCGTTATGGCAAAAGAATTATTAAAGCAGAATTATGATTTGGGGTTTATTGAGCTGGTTAAAGAATATAATGAAGAAGATTTTGAAGAAGCTATTGAAAAGAGAATGACTGATTTTCTTCTTGAACTTGGAAGCGGCTGGGCTTTTGTAGGGCGGCAAAAAGAAATTGTAATCGCTGGGAAGACCAGAAGAATCGATCTTTTGTTCTATCAAATCTTTCTTAAATGTTACGTCGTTATCGAATTAAAAGTAAAATCTTTTGAACCTGAATTTGCTGGAAAACTGAACTTTTACGTTAATGCTGTAGATGACTGTATTAGAAATGAAAGCGACAATCCTACTATCGGGTTGCTAATCTGTAAAGATATGAACAGAACCGATGTTCGTTTATCATTTCAAGGAATTACAACACCATTGGGTGTAGCTACATATGACAATGTTAGAATTAAAGAAATAAGCGAGAAGATTCCGACAGCTGACCAAATAGAATTTCAGATTGAACTTGCTGAAGAAGAGTATAAGATGAGAAGAGATAAAAATGCTAATAGAAGTGGGAACCATATAAATGGAATTTAAACTGCATTCTGATTTTAAGCCGTCGGGCGACCAGCCTCAGGCCATAGATAATCTTGTTCAGGGCATCAAGGACGGCATGCGAGGCCAGACGCTTCTTGGCGTTACGGGTTCGGGCAAGACGTTTACGATGGCGAACATCATTGAGCGTGTCCAGCGTCCCACTCTTGTCCTTGCCCATAACAAGACTCTGGCAGGCCAGCTCTATGCCGAGTTTAAAGAGTTGTTCCCTGAGAATGCCGTAGAGTATTTCATCTCCTACTACGATTACTATCAGCCTGAAGCATATATCGCGGCTACCGATACATATATCGAGAAGGATTCATCGATCAATGACGAGATCGACCGTATGCGCCACGAAGCGACCAAGTCGCTCCTTACCAGGGACGATGTCATCATCGTGGCATCTGTTTCATGCATCTACGGTATCGGTGAGAAGGAAGATTATCTCTCGCTCGCTCTTATGCTTGAGACGGGTCTTGAGATCCCGATGGATAATGTCATGGCTCAGCTTATCAACATGCAGTACACGAGGAACGATTTCGACCTTTCGAGAGGCTGTTTCAGACGCAAGGGAGACGTTATAGACATCTGGACTCCTGATTCAGAACATACCCTTACGAGGATCAGTTTCTTCGGTGATGAGATAGATAAGATCAGTTATGTCGATGCCATAACGGGCAAGACCGAATTTACAAAGGATTATATCGAGCTGTTCCCGGCATCGCACTATGCGACCGGCAGGGCGAAGCTCAATAAGGCAATAGACAGGATAGAAGCCGAGCTCGAGGTAAGGCTTAAGGAATTTAGGGATGCCGGCGACATGATCGCCGCATACCGCCTTGAGCAGCGTACCCGCTACGACATGGATATGCTAAGGGAGACCGGATTCTGCAAGGGTATCGAGAACTATTCAAGACACATTGCGGGAAGAGAAGCAGGCGAGCCTCCGTGCACGCTGATGGACTTCTTCCCGGATGATTTCCTTTTGTTCATCGATGAGTCTCACCAGACTATACCTCAGGTTGGCGCCATGTATAACGGCGACAGATCGAGGAAGGAGATGCTCGTTCAGTACGGCTTCAGACTTCCTTCGGCATTCGATAACAGACCTCTGAAGTTTGCCGAGTTCGAACAGAGAATGGGACAGACGATCTTTGTCAGTGCCACTCCTGCGGATTACGAGAAGGAACACAGCGAACAGGTAGTAGAGCAGATGATAAGGCCTACAGGTCTTTTGGAGCCTGAGATATTCATAAGGCCTGTCGAAGGCCAGATCGAAGATATCCTGGCGATGCTCAAGGAACAGAAGAAGACAGGCGATAAGAGCCTTATCATGACCCTTACCAAGAGGATGGCTGAAGACCTGACAGACTTCCTTAAGAAGGAGAATATCAGGGTCACTTATCTGCACTCCGATATCAAGGCTGTCGAGCGTATGCAGATACTTAACCAGCTCAGAAATGATGAGGTCGATGTAATAGTCGGTATCAATCTCTTAAGAGAAGGTATCGACCTGCCTGAAGTATCGCTCCTCATGATCCTTGATGCCGATAAGGAAGGATTCTTAAGATCCGAGAGATCCTTGATCCAGATCATAGGACGCTGCGCGCGTAACGATCACGGCCGGGTAGTCCTCTATGCGGATGAGATCACGGATTCCATGATGAATGCCGTATCCGAGACTAACCGTAGAAGAGCGATCCAGCAGGAGTACAATAGAGTTAATAACATAACGCCCAGAACGATCAGGAAGGCTGTAAGAGATGTCTTTGATATCGTTGCCGAGAGCAGCAAGGATTCCGGCGGCAAGGGCAGAGGCAAGGGTTCCAAGGGCGGCGGAATTGATGCTGCAAGGCTCATCAACGAAGGCGTATCAGGCGGAACGGAAGAAGAGAATAAGAAGCTTATAGAGAAGCTTACGGTAGAGATGACCAAGGCTGCCAAGGACCTCGACTTTGAGAAGGCGGCTGAGATCAGGGATATAATCATCGAACTTAAGGGGAAGAAATGAGCGGCTTTTGTCACTTACATCTTCATACTGAATTTAGTCTTCTTGACGGCGCGATCAAGATAAAGGATCTTGCACAGAGACTTAAGGACATGGGCATGACCTCATGCGCCATAACCGATCACGGCGTAATGTACGGCGCCGTCTCTTTCTACCGTGAGATGAAGGCTAACGGGATCCATCCTGTAATAGGATGTGAGGTCTACGTTGCACCGGGTTCCAGATTCGATAAGACGGTAGTGCCCGGCAGGGAAGACAAATACTATAACCACCTGATCCTTCTGGCTAAGGATAATGTGGGTCTTGCTAACCTTAACAGGCTTGTATCTGCAGGCTTTACGGAAGGCTTTTACAGGCGCCCGAGGATCGATGAGGAGCTCCTCGAGAAGTGGCATGAGGGCCTGATCTGCCTTTCAGGATGTCTTGCCGGAAAGCTTTCCTCATTTATCTTATCCGGAGAATACGAGAAGGCCGCACAGGCAGCGGTATGGTATGACAAGCTCTTCGGAAGGGGCAATTACTATCTTGAGATCCAGGCCAA
Organism: Saccharofermentans sp.; assembly: GCA_016292145.1. Classification (GTDB taxonomy): domain Bacteria; phylum Bacillota; class Clostridia; order Saccharofermentanales; family Saccharofermentanaceae; genus Saccharofermentans. The sequence goes on along the minus strand of JAEFBA010000023.1, from coordinate 16,722 downwards.
TACCACGCCCGAGCAGGCCAAGGTAAATGCAGCTCTCGTAAAGCTCTCAAATGAGACCGGCATTCCTCTTGTTGCGACCAATGACTGTCATTACCTGATGAAGGATGACTATGAAGCACAGGATATCCTCCTTTGCATTTCAACGGCAGCAAGGATAGATGACGAGAACCGTATGCGCATGTCCTGCAATGATTTCTATGTGAAGTCTGAGACTGAGATGAGGCGCTTTTTTCCTGAACTTTCCGAGGCCATCGAGAATACCGGAAAGATAGCTGACATGTGTCATGCCGAATACGATTTCGAGACCATCCATCTTCCTGTTTATGAGGTGCCCGAAGGATATAAGGACCACGCAGAATACTTGGCTGATCTGACTTATAAGGGACTTAAGAAGAGATTCGAGATAACGCCTCCCACGGGAAGCGCTGACGACTACATGAAGCGTGCCGGATATGAGCTTTCCGTTATCAACAGCATGGGCTATACGGATTACTATCTCATAGTCTGGGACTTCATTAATTATGCCAAGACTCACGGCGTTATCGTCGGACCGGGAAGAGGTTCGGGTGCCGGTTCGCTCGTTGCATATGCGGTAGGCATCACGGATATCGACCCGATAAGATACGGTCTTGTTTTCGAGAGATTCTTAAACTCAGAGAGAGTATCGATGCCGGACTTCGACGTTGACTTCAGCGACGAGAGAAGACAGATCGCAATAGACTATGTTACTGAGAAATACGGCAAGACGAGAGTTGCTCACGTAATCACTTTCGGTACGCTTGCTGCAAGGCAGGCCGTAAAGGATGTCGCAAGAGTCCTTAACATGCCGATAGCGCAGAGCAACAAGCTCACGAAGATGATACCTTTCACGGTTGGAATGACCTTGAAGCAGGCCCTTGAGATCAGCACTGAGTTCAAAGAAGCTTACGATACGGATCCTGAAGCCAGGAAAGTCATAGACATGGCTATGCGCGTTGAAGGCCTTCCTAGAAATGCCGGAACGCACGCTGCGGGAATAATCATATCCGGTAAGGACATTACTGATATTGCGCCGCTTGCGGTTAATGACGATACTGTCGCTGTACAGTTTGCGAAAACAGATGTCGAGAGCATAGGCCTTCTTAAGTTCGACTTCCTGGGACTTAGAACGCTTACGGTTCTACAGGACTGCGTAGAACTCGTAAAGAATAACTACGGCAAGACGATAGATCTTGACCGCATACCTTTGGATGATCCGGAGATCTTTAAGATGATAGGGCGCGGCGAGACGGTCGGCATATTCCAGCTTGAGAGCCGCGGCATGACCTCGTTCATGAAGCAGCTTGAACCTGAGAGCCTTGAAGACATCATCGCCGGCATATCGCTTTACAGGCCGGGTCCTATGGACCAGATCCCCAAGTATGTCGACTGCAAGAGGAATCCTTCGCACATCACATACGACCATCCTCTCCTTGAACCCATCCTTAACGTTACATACGGATGCGCTATCTATCAGGAACAGGTAATGCAGATAGTAAGAGATCTTGCAGGTTTCTCGATGGGACAGTCCGATAACATCAGACGTGCGATGAGCAAAAAGAAGAAGTCCATAATGGAGAACTACAGGAACCTCTTCATGTATGGCGGCATAGATGACAAGGGACGTCAGATCGACGGCTGTATCAAGCGCGGAGTCCCCGAGAAGACTGCTGCTAAGATCTTTGACGATGTAGCAGGTTTTGCAGGATATGCATTCAATAAATCACATGCTGCATGCTATGCGGTCGTAGGTTACTGGACAGCTTTCTTTAAGTACTACTATCCGACCGAATTCATGGCAGCCACGCTGAACTCTTTCAGGAACGATCTGGGCAAGGCTTCGTACTATATCTCCTGCTGCTCTGCGATGGGAATAGAAGTTCTTCCGCCTGATATCAATAAGAGCCGCGAGCGCTTCACGACAGAAGGCGACCGTAAGATAAGAATCGGCCTTACCGTAATCAAGAATGTCGGTGAAGGTGCTGTGCTCGATATCTTAAACGACAGGGAGAAGAACGGCGAATATAAATCGTTCGAAGACTTCGTTGTAAGAGGTGCCAAGATCGGCGTTAAGAAGAATGTTGCAGAAGCATTGATACTTGCTTCGTGCATGGATTCATTCGGTCTTACCAGAGCCCAGATGACTGCCTGTGTGCAGACTGAATTAGACAGGATCGCACATTCCGACAGCCGCAATATCGAAGGACAGCTGTCGCTCTTTGATCTCGGCGGAAGCGAAGCCGCAGGGCCGTCCATATTCATTCCCGATATCCCTGAATATCCTGATGCGCAAAAGCTCGGATATGAGAAGGAAATGGTCGGTATCTATCTGTCCGGCAATCCTCTTGCTTCATATACGAAGCTGATATCTGAAGTCGCAACGTTCGACATGTCCGAAGCATCAGATATTCTGTCACTTTCTGGAAGCGACGCGCTGGACGATAACAAACAGGTAGCAATGTGCGGAATGGTAACAGATAAGCGCACCGGTTATACGAAGAAAAAGACCATGATGAGCACCATCACCTGTGAAGACTTGAGCGGTGCATTTGAAGTTCTGCTCTTCGGAAAGAATTTCGATACATATAACAGACTGGTCGAGAAGAACAAGCCTTATCTCTTTGTCGGCAGAAGACAGATGAGGGAAGGCGGCGAGCTCTCGATGTTCGCAGATTCCGTATTTGAACTGTCTGACGATCCAACGCTCTTAAGCAGGATAAGAAATGACAGGGGATACCAGACGGCATTAAGGGAAAGAGACGGAGCGCAGACCGTAAAGCCTGTGCCGGTTCCTGTCGTTAATACTAAGTCCGTTCAGACCGGTAATACGCAGAGTGTTCCCACAGCTTCTGTTCAGGTTCAGCAGGAAGCTGCTCCTGCCAAGGCTCCTGAGAGCGGAACAGGAGGAGTCTTAAGGATCCGCTATTCCGGCAAGCCTGATTCCAAGGGCTTTAACAGGCTCTTGAACTTCCTTGCATATTTCCACGGCAATATGCCGGTAGAAGTCCTTTTCAAAGCTGATAACAGCGTATTAAGACTTGATAACATGTGCAGCATAGCACCTGATGAAGGAGTTTTAAAAAAGCTGGCAGAACTTGTCGGTGAAGACAATATTGAGATGATGTAAAAGGAGGTAACCCATGGACGAACAAAAGGTAGCCGAACTTAACAGGATGATAAGAGAAAGCAAGCATATCGTCTTCTTCGGAGGTGCCGGAGTATCGACTGAGAGCGGTATTCCCGACTTCAGGAGCAAGGACGGCCTTTATAACCAGCACGATGTCAAATTCGACAGATACAGTCCGGAATATCTCCTGAGCATCGACTGCCTTGTCGATCACCCTGATGTTTTCTATGAGTTCTACAGACAGAAACTCAATACTGCAGGGATCGAGCCTAACAGAGCTCACTATAAGCTTGCAGAGATGGAGAAGGCGGGAAAATTAGACGGCATTATCACGCAGAATATCGACGGCCTTCACCAGAGGGCGGGAAGCAAGAACGTGCAGGAAGTTCACGGCACGACTTACAGGAATTACTGCATGAAGTGCCATGAGAAATATCCTTATGATTTCATCTTCAAGTCTGAAGGCCCCATCCCCAAGTGTCCCAAGTGCGGCGGCATGGTAAGGCCTGATGTTACTTTATATGGCGAAGGCTTGCCTCAAACGGCATGGATAGAATCCAAAAGGCTCGTATTCAGAGCTGACTGCCTTATTATCGGAGGCACATCTCTTGCGGTACAGCCGGCAGCTTCTTTGGCTTATGACTTCAACGGTAAGTATCTGATAATAATCAACAGGGATAAGACATTTGCTGACAGAAATGCCCAGCTCGTATTCCATGACAATATAACGGAGGTCTTGGACTCCATCAATCTGGAAGACTAAAACCATATTAGGATGATCCGGATAGTAATGTCGGGAAAGATTGGAAAGATCAGGCTATGGGGAATATAAGGAAAAGCAGAAAGATCGTAATAACGGTATTCCTGATATTGACGGTAGTGGCAACGGGCATTGCCGCATTTTGCAGTTATAAGTCGTCTACATCAGGTATGGCGACTGATATCAATGATGTTGTCGAAAATGGAACTCCGCAGATAGGAGATAAGCTTTATCTGTTCTGTTATCAGGAACAGCTTTTTGAAGTGGGAGATAATCTGGTAGTATTTGAAACTTATCTTGAGGAAGAGGACCTCAATATATGTGTTCCTATCGTATGCGAAGGAAAGTTAAGCTACAGATTCAGTGCTGAGGTCGTTGAGACCGATCCCGGTATTCCTGATAGATTTGCCCGGGGATGCAGGGATTATTACCAGGAGCTGTACGATAAGATTCAGGCCAAGAAGGCTACTGTCGATCCGAGTGATTCGGAAACAATGGAAAGGATCCGCAAGGCTGAAGAACTGACCGAAGGATTTCTTTCTGATGAGACATATGAGCGTGACAAGAACTCCATAACATCTTATTCATTCAGAGCCACAAATACGGTGGACTATTTCACAATAGCATCTGTCTCGCAAATAGCAGCGGCAGTACTTGCAATTGTTTTGATCTATGCCGTGCTCGGTATCTGGATAAGCGGAAAAAAGCTGGCCTTAGGGAGCATAGCTCTAGTCCTGACCATAAGCATTATAAGCGGTGTGATCTTCAGAAATGACATAGCCACTATGGCATCTATTAAAGAATATGCGCCGGGCATGTATATGTGCAGCATAAAGAATGATTACTATCTGGATGAAATGCTCTCAACAGATTTAAAGGACACGGATTCTCTTATCTCGTTTATGAGCAAAAAACTCCTTGGAGGAATGACACTTCCGATCGATGCCCATCATTTCGGATGCGCGTCTTTCAGCTGCGTAACTCCTGAAGGAACGCATCTGTTCGGCCGTAACTACGATTATATGGATACAAACGGAATGGTGATCTATTCGAACCGTGAAGGCTGCTATGCTTCGATTGCCGTATGCGATCTCCAGTGGGCAAGATTTGCGGGAGTAGATCCTATCGCCAAGCCGGATTCTCTGCTCGGAAGATTCGTTTTAAGGGGTGCTGCTCCTATCATGTGTGTTGACGGATTTAATGACCAGGGCCTTGGCATCTCGATCCTGTCACTCGATTCCGACGAGAACAGACCTGATACCGGTAAGACCGATACGATAATAATCCTTGCCATTAGAGGAATATTGGATAAATGTGCCAATGTTGATGAAGCTGTTGCATTTTTGTCCAGTTATGATGTTCATTCAATGTTCGATAAGGATAATCACCTGTTTATTACCGATAAGTCCGGAAAAAGCGTGATTGCCGAATGGGTAAACGATGAATTGACCGTTACCGAGATCAATTACGTTACGAATTACGTCATTGCTACACATGAGTATGATGAAGACAGAAGATTTGCGGTGATGAAGACCAAGCTTGACGAAGTAAACGGCGTCTTGTCTTTGGAAGAGGCCTTAGATCTCCTGAATGCCGCTTCACAGAATTCAGAAAGCAGCGTCCAGACAGAATGGTCCTGCGTCTACGATCTGGATAACTTTGTCCTTTATATCTATAACGACAATGACCGGAATAATGTCTATAAGATAACGCCTGAAACATTTAAGTAACTAAGAACAGCCATAACTGTTGCCGGAGCGTATCAACGATCTCAAAACAGTTATTTCGACCCTTTTTCTTATTTAGTGTATAATTATCTCTGAAAATCTTTTGATGTTTCGGAGGCATTTGTATGGGCAGACTTCTTTATGACGAGAGCAACCTTCCCGAGATCAACAGCCTTAAGGCTTTGAATTATGACGAAGTAGACAAGAGCACCGTTGAGCCGGTTAAGCGCGTAGGCGTGCTTACGAGCGGCGGTGATGCTCCGGGAATGAATGCGGCAATAAGAGCCGTTGTAAGAGCCGGTATAAATGCAGGATTTGAGATGTACGGCGTAACCAGAGGCTATCATGGTCTTTGGAAGGGCGAGATCAAGCCTCTTGACGGCAGGAGCGTATCTGAGACCCTCCAGCGCGGCGGCACATTCCTTATGACAGCAAGATCCCAGTCTTTCATGACTGACCAGGGCGTTCTTAAGGGCGCCAAGATGATGGAAGCATACGATCTTGATGCCTTGATCGTAATTGGCGGTGACGGTTCCTATAAGGGTGCAAGAGCTCTTGCAAGGATCGGAATCCCTGTAGTAGGCATGCCCGGTACGATCGACAATGACATCGCTTCCACCGAATATACTATCGGCTATGATACAGCGATGAATACTGCAATGCAGTGCATCGACAAGTTAAGAGATACGGCTTCATCACATGAGCGCTGCAGCGTTATCGAAGTAATGGGCAGACATGCAGGCTGGATCGCACTTAACGTAGGTATCGCCACAGGCGCCGAGAGCATCCTCATTCCTGAAGTTCCTTATGATTTCAATAAGGACGTATTAAGAGTTATCCTTGACGGCAGAAATACCGGCAAGAAGCACTATATCGTTATCGTTGCAGAAGGCGTCGGCCATGCTGAAGAGATCGCTAAGCAGATTGAAGAGGCAACAGGCATCGAGGCTCGTCCCACGATCCTCGGTCACCTCCAGAGAGGCGGTTCGCCGACATTAAGAGACAGGACAATGGCAAGCCTTATGGGCATCAAGGCCATCGACTGCCTCGTTGAGAAGAGATTTAACAGACTTGTAGTCCAGCAGCACGGAGAGATCACCGATGTTGATATCGAGGAAGGTCTTGCAATGACGAAGACCATTACTCCCGACATCATTGAGAATATCAAGAGGCTTGGCTGATATTACAGGTCAGTAGGGGATAGCCGGCTATGTATGAATTCTTAAGCTTTGAAGAGAGCCTGGAGCGGAAGAAGATCCGCGGGCGCGTCTTGAATACGCTTGAATTTACCAAGATCAGGGACAGCGTCACTTCCAAAGCGAGGACGTCTTACGGACGTGAGCTTTGCAGGGATATGGCCCCTGTTTGTGACGTTGATCATGTAACACAGGAACTGTCCTGCTCAAGGCAGGCCATGGATCATATCTTAAGATTCGGAATGCTGCCTTTAGGCGGCATGAGAGACTTAAGGGAAGCCCTGACTTATGCAAAGGCAGGCGGCACCTTGACGTGCGGCCAGCTATTGGAAGTTGCTTCATTTCTGAAGGCTTCTGACGAGATCAGAAGAGCCATAGCAAAGGCAAGATCTGCAGGATCTCCTTTGGTGGATGAGACTGAGCCTGATGTCTGTGCTTATGCGGATAAGCTCGAGACATCGGATAAGCTCTTGGAGAAGATCGAGACATCGATCTTAGGTCAGGATGAAGTCTCGGATAAGGCGAGCAGGGAGCTGTCTTCGATAAGAAGAGAGCGGAAAAACATCGCAAGCGGCATCAGGTCCTTGCTTGACCGCGTTATCCAAAATCACGCAGACATGCTCCAGGAGGGCATCGTAACGCTCCGTGAGGGAAGATACTGTATTCCGGTCAAGGCTGATTTCAACGGCAGGATAGAAGGTATCGTGCACGGTGCTTCATCTTCCGGACAGACGCTCTTCATTGAGCCAATGAGCGTTGTTGAAGCAAACAACAAGATCGCCGAGCTTACTTTTGCAGAGCAGGCAGAGATCCAGAGGATCTTGAAGAGCTTCACTAACGAAGTCGTATCTATAAGTCCATTGTTCGAAAATAATATGGAGATCGCAGCGCGCCTAGATTATATTTTCGCGAAGGCCGAATACGGAGTAGAGAATAATTCGTTCTGCCCGAAGCTCAATACCGAAGGCAGGATCGATCTTAGGGGCGCAAGACACCCTCTTATCCCTAAGGAAAGCGTAGTTCCCGTTGATATCAAGGTCGGAGACAGTTACGACTCTCTTATCGTCACGGGTCCTAATACGGGTGGTAAGACGGTATCGCTTAAGACGTGCGGACTTCTGGTTCTCATGACGATGGCAGGAATCCCGATCCCGACTGATGACGGGTCTGAAGTCTGCGTTTTCGACAGGGTGCTTGCCGATATCGGCGATGAGCAGAGCATTGAAGAGAGCTTATCGACGTTCTCGTCTCACATGTCCAATATCGTATTCATCTTAAAGAACATCAGAGGAAAGTCTTTGGTGCTCTTGGACGAGCTCGGTTCAGGCACGGATCCTACGGAAGGTGCAGCGCTCGCGATATCGATAATTGAAGAGCTCCGCAAGAAGAACTGCATCGTAATGTCCACGACGCACTACAGGGAGCTTAAGAGCTATGCAGAGACCACGGAAGGCGTAATGAACGCATCCTGTGAGTTCGATACAGAGACACTTGCACCGACATATAAGCTCATAACGGGCAGGCCGGGTTCATCTAATGCATTCGTTATTTCAAGAAAGCTGGGCCTTGCCAAGCACATCCTGGATAATGCCAGGACAAGGATGTCCACGGATGAACTCAGATATGAAGAGCTTCTCTCAAAGGCCGAGGAAGAGGCTAAGAGAGCAGAAGAACTTGCAAAGGAGAATGATGCGCTCAATGCCGAACTTAGGGCGCAGAAGGCGCGCCTTGAAGAGGAGAATGCGAAGCTCAAGCAGTCCAAGACCAAGATCTTAAATGACATGAGAGCCGAACAGAAGAGGCTCTTGCAGGAGCAGGAAAGAGAGATAAGCGAAGAGCTCCGAGACTTAAGGAAGAGGTCCAAGGATATGGACAGGGCTGAGCGCGAGAAAGAGCTTGATAAGATCAGAAGAAAGCTCAGGGCAGGCGTTCAGGATCTTGAAGTAGAAGACGATGAAGCCGTTGATACGGTTGCATTAAGCGGCGAGCCCGTAAAGGAAGTCATAGAGGGCGAATGCTACTATGTTCCGTCATTAGGACAGACAGGCGTTGCAGAGTCAGGTCTGTCTAAGAGCGGCACCGTAAATATCCTTTGCGGAAGCATGAAGATAGCTGTTAAGAAGAGCCAGCTCATGATGCCCACAAAGGCCCAGAGAGACGAGTTCTTAAGGGGCAAGAGCAAGGGCTCGCAGAAGGGTAAGGTCATAAAGACCAAGTCTTCAGGTGACGACATGGGCAAGGTAAGGTTCAATGCGGCATCAACGACCAGATCTGAACTCATGCTGATCGGAATGACGATGGCTGAAGCCGAGTCCAGGCTCGCTAAATATCTTGAAGACTGCGTTCTTGCGGGAATCAGGGAAGCAAGGATCGTACACGGTAAAGGTACAGGAGCATTAAGATCCTGCGTGCAGGATATGCTGATAAAAGATGACAGGGTGGAGTCTTTCCGCGCCGGCGAACAGGGCGAGGGAGACGCAGGTGTTACAATAATCAAGTTCAGATAATAAGGGGGAAGAAACATGTCAGAGAACAATGTTGATCAGCAGGTGCAGCCGGTACAGACAGCACAGCAGGTTCAGCCGGCAGAGACTGTACAGCAGGCGCAGGAAGTACAGCCTGCAGCCGCAGCGCCGAAGAAGAGGGTAAGGGTTGGTTTTATCTTCCTTTCGATAGTTCCTGTTGCAGCGCTTATAGGCATCCAGTCGGTAACGCAGATTCCGTTTTTGATCAAGGCGATCTTTGATCTGAATTCAGGTGCAGCTTCGGGTGATCCCTTTGCATTCGGCGAGGAACTCCTTGAGATATTTAACACGAGATATGCTGTCTATGCTTATCTTCTCTATGCGGTAATCGGCCTTATCGTATTCGGGCTCTGGTATTATCTGGGATTTGTCAAAAAGAATCCCAAGGTCAGGATCAAGGAAGTCTTCGGCGTTAAATCGATACTTGCCGTTATCGGTGTCGTTATCGGCCTGCAGTTCTTTATAAATGCTGCTTTTGTAATAGCATTCTGGGTATTCCCTGATACGATGAACAACTATGTGGAGCTCATGAAAGCATCCGGCCTGATGGACAATCCCTTGATCACTATTCTTTACGGAATATTGCTCGGACCTGTCCTTGAGGAGCTTTGTTTAAGAGGCGTATGCTTCGGTTTCCTCGAAAAATCCAACATCAAGCCGTTTTTCATCATCCTTATCTCAGGCATTCTTTTCGGTATCATGCACATGAATCTCGTACAGGGGATCTATGCTTCAGTCCTGGGCTTTTTCCTCGGATTCCTGAGATATAAGTACCGCTCATTAAAGATCACTGTCGCAGCCCATATCCTCTTCAACCTGATGGGTACATATGGTGACCAGCTGATCAGCCAGCTCAATCTTCCTGAAGGCGGAACGCTCATCTTAGGTGGTCTGTCACTTTTCGTTCTTGTATTCACCGTAATACTCGTAAACGGCGATAATAAAGCGCGTAAAGAAACCGCTTGATAAAAATATTTTATGATAAAATAAATTTATAAATCAATTTCTGAGGAGATATCGGACTTGCCTAACGAAGAAGAACACATGTCAGAGGCCTTGGTCAGGATCTTTGAGAACGTTGTCTTGACCGAAGAGAAATCTCTTCAGGCAGGTTATTTCAAGGACCTGTCTATCGCTGAAATGCATACCCTTACCGCTATCGGACCTTATGAAGCCCGTACGATGACTAATACCGCAGAAGATCTGGGTATTACGACGGGTACTCTGACGGTTGCCATAGACAGGCTCGTCAAGAAGGGTTATGTCCACAGGGAACGTGATAAGCGCGATAAGAGGATCGTAAGGATCAGCCTTACTCATAACGGTAAGCTTGCCTGCAGAATGAACAGCAAGTTCCACAGAGTGCTGGCTAAGCATATCCTTGCAGGTTACGATGAAAAAGACAGAAAGCATCTGTTGGATCTCGTCGATGAAGTTGACAGATACGTTGAGCAGCAGCTCAAGCGTTACGACAGCAGTGAGAATGTAAGAGCGACCGCAAGACAGGTTGCTACAGACACCAATAAGGAGAAGAAGTAATATGGCTGATTCTGATAACCTTAGAACGAAAGTTAAAGAAGACGTAATTAGAATCATGGCAGAGACACTTGAGATATCTCCTGATGAGATAACATCCGATCTGGCTTTCAATACTGATCTGCCTTTCGATTCGCTTCAACTCTATGAATTTGTTATTGATGTCGAGGAGACATATAACATCCGTCTGCCCGATGAGCTTCTTGATCAGGTCAAGACTGTTGATGACATGATCGATATCGTTATGAAGCTCGCGAAAAAGGCATAACCGTCTTTACCGATGAATAAGCTTTTTATCGTTAACAGCAGAGCAGAATCCAAAGCCCTCGCAAGGTTTAAGTCTGCTTATTTCGATTACTCCGCAGGCAAAGAGAGTGAGACCCGCGTGGTCTATACGGAATTTGCGGGACATGCGGCAGAAGTGGCCTCCAAGGCTTCTGAAGAAGACGATCTCCTCGTTATCGCATGCGGCGGAGACGGTACTATCCATGAAGTCGCAAATGCCCTGGCTGAGTCCTCCACGCCCCTTGCGGTAATCCCTCTCGGTACCGGCAATGATTTCACAAGATCTGTGATGGATGAGAACCACAGGAGCAATTGTGAAGTATGCATCGGCGATGTCTTCAGGAATAATTTCAAGATTAAGGATATCGATCTCATTAAGGTCACATCCTACGACAGGAACGATAATAAGATCGATGCCAATTCCGCATGGTGCATCAACGTTGCTTCGATAGGCCTTGATACTGAAGTCCAGTTAAGGGCAAAGGGCAAGGTCCTGGCACACCCGAATTCAAGCCTGATAAGGAGCACAGCATATTCGACTTCTGCTCTAGGGTGCCTTTTCGGCAACAGGCATTTTGACTTCAAGTTCAATGCGAAAAGAGCAGACGGCAAGCCCGACGAATCACCTAAATCAAAATATACGCTGATCTCCGTTTGCAATGCGTCCTATTATGGCGACGGCTTCTGTCCGGCACCCAAGGCAGTTATCGATGACGGCCTTATGAACTGCTGCGCGGTAGATGCGGTCAATCTTATAAAATCTCTCTTTCTCATCACGAAATACAAGAAAGGCACTCATGACGGCTATAAGGAGATCGATAATTTCACGACAACAGCCTTAACCGTTACGGCCACGGGAGCCAGGGATCTGAACGGCAATTATGACGGTGAGGACTTCTCAGGCCATAAGGTCACGTTCGAGTGCGTGCCCGGTGCGTTGAAGCTCGCAATTTTCGGTTAAATTACGGCAATCGCTCTTTTTCACATATTCAGACCCTTATATTACAAGTTATTTGTTTTGTTATAATGGCCTTCTTTGCTATAATTACAAGTTATGGAAAGCATGATCAGGAACAGGATAGATAACTACAAAGCATACGGCGTAAACGACAAGGCAATCGAGGCCGCGATTAAGGCTGAAGAGGCGCTTGCAGATGTTTATGCGCGTATCGACGACATCGTCACTTATAACGAACTGAAGGTGCTTGATGCCTTCAGATCCGAGAAATTCTCCGATACACACATGGGTCTTACATCAGGCTACGGCTATGACGATGTGGGCAGGGAGAAGATAGAAAATATTTTCGCGAAAGTATTCAAAGCAGAGAAGGCTTATGTCAGATGGCAGATAAGCACGGGTTCGCAGGCGATCTCCGCCATGCTCTACGGAGCTTTAAGGCCCGGCGACATCATGCTCTCCGTTACAGGCAGGCCCTACGATACGCTCATGGCTACGATCGGAATCTCATCCGGCAACAATGACATGTCGCTCGTATCTTACGGTATCAAGTATGAGGAAGTTGAACTTAAGGCTGACGGCACGCCTGATCTTGAAGCGATAAGGGCAGCTATAAAGCCTGAGACAAAGATGGTATTCATCCAGAAATCCAGAGGATATACGGGCAGAAGAGCGCTCCTGACAGATGACATCGAGAAGATCGCATCTCTTGCTCATTCAATAAGAGAAGACATAATAGTCGCTGTGGATAACTGCTACGGCGAATTTACAGAAAAGAGAGAACCGCTGGAAGCCGGTGCTGACGTTATCGCGGGATCCCTTATAAAGAATCCGGGCGGCGGAATCGCCAGGACAGGCGGTTATATCGCAGGAAGAGAAGACCTTGTGGAGAATGCCGCAAGACATCTTACGACTCCCGGCTTAGGCAGCGAAGTAGGTCCTACATTGGGTGCCAATTCCATGATCGCAAGAGGTCTTTTCACGGCTCCGCAGTGCGTCGGAGAGTGTCTTAAGGGCGCTGTGTTTGCAGCTGAGATCTTAGGCGGCCAGGGATATAAGACAAGCCCTGCTTCTGATGAAGTAAGAGGCGATATAGTTCAGACCATAGAATTCGGAGATCCTGATAAGATGAGCAGATTCTGTGCTGCGATCCAGTCTTGCTCTCCCGTTGATTCATTCGTAACACCCGTGCCGTGGGATATGCCCGGCTATGACGACCAGGTCATCATGGCAGCAGGCGCATTCGTACAGGGCGCCACGACCGAGCTCTCATGCGACGGCCCCATGAAGCCGCCCTTTATCGCTTATATGCAGGGAAGCCTTGCGAAGGAACAGGCTAAACTTGCATGCATGCTCGTTGTTGAGGAATAAAGGATATGGCAGACGGTAAGCAGTGGTACAACAATCCGAATGAACCCGCTAAGAGAAAACCAGGCGGGAATCCGGCACGCCCTGTGAACAAGTCAGGAAAGCCCATATCAGCAAACGCCGCTAACAGACCTGCTGCACCTCAGGGAAGGCCTCAAGGAAGGCCTCAGGGAAGACCGCAGGGAAAGCCTCAGGCAAAGCCGTACGGTAAGAATCCTCAGGCGTTAAGGAACGGAGCTAAGCGTCCTGCAGGCAAGCCTGCCGACAGGACATTCCGCGTACAGCAGGGCAAAAAGCCCTTTCAGGTAAGAGATAACCGCGCAGGCGCTGCATCTCCTTCAAACAGCATCATTCCGACGATCGATATCACAGGCAAGCCCACCGCACCTGTATCCAACGCCCGCGTAAAGCCTGATCCTAAGAGACCCATGACATCTCAGGAGAGAGCGAGGGCCAGAGAACAGCAGAAGATCTTAGCCCAGCAGAGACGTAAGGAAGAGGCCAGGAACAGGGAACAGGCCAAGATCGAGAGAAGCGAATTTAAGCGTAAGAATCCTTCGCAGAAGAGTGCTGAGAGCCGTGCGATAAGGAACGGTATCCTTGGAGCTGTCGTTGTGGCTTCGGCTTTGTTCGTGCTCGTATTCGTAGTTCACCATTTATATGACTATATCGCAGAGAAGCCTAATTTCTCATTTGTTACGATAGGAAGCGTTGAGCATACTATCGGTGCGAGAGCTCTGATCGTAAGAGATGAGGACGTCATCAGCAGTGAGAATGCGGGTGAGCTCGTTACGCAGATCACGGAAGGTTCCAGAGTCGCAAAGGGCCAGGGACTTGCAATCGTTGTTCCCGAAGACATGAAGTCCGTGGTCCAGAGCCTTAGAAATGTTCAGTCACAGATATCAGACGTCCAGCAGGAACTGATCCTTTCCGGCGGTTCTGCAGAAGCAGACGTAATCTACAGAAACTATAACAAGAACCTGTCTTCGATCCTTGACTCCGTAAGGTTCGACGCTATGGGCGGCAACTTAAGCAACCTCGCATCCTACAGTTCTTCCGTCAACGTTATCCTCGATGAGAGAGACGATGAGATGAGTAAGATCGATTTCAACGATGAGAGGATCTCCGTCTTAAGAGGCGACGAATCGGTTTATGAGGCACAGGTCGAGAAGTATGCTACCAACGTTACGGCACACAGACCCGGAATCGTATCGTTCAGACTTGACGGCAAAGAGCAGACATTGAACTACAAGGAATTCCTTTTGATGCCCGTAAACGACATCAAGGGATATATCAATAATTCCGTCGGCGCGATCTCATCTGACCTTTCTGTTGAAGAAGGCGATCCTGTAGTAAGGATCGCTCAGAACGAGAGCCAGTACCTCTCGGTATATCTGTCTAATAATGATGCGAATCTGTCAGACTTTGCCGTAGGCACTCTTCATGACATCAATATCCGTACAGAAGGTGTCGCCATCGATAACTGCAAGGTCGTACGCTGCGAGAATGACCAGTCGGGAATGCTTATCACTTTCGAGACTTCAAGATGCGTTGAGGCGCTCCTCGACTTAAGGACTGTCGACATCGAGATCGTTATCACTGAGACAGACGGCATGAGAATCTCTGTATCGAGCCTTGTAAACGAAGTCTATGCGCCTAAGGGTGTTTCATGCTTCTGCGTTTACCTCGCTCCTGCAGCCAACGCCAGCGCCGATACATTCGGTGACGAATCCATGTTCAATGTTACGATCGTTCCTAATGCGCAGACAGACGAAGCAGGCAAGGCGATAGAACAGCAGAATACATCCGTCGGAGGCTGCTCGGTCGTCTATAAGGAAGTATTGCCTGACGGCGGCATGATCGTTGCGTTCTCGACACCGAATGATTATTCGAACCTCAAGAAGCTCGATAAGCTTTATAAAGCAGGTTACAGGGCTTCCTTCGTCGATACTTCGACAGGACTCAGCATCATGACCGATAAGATCATAGTATCTGATTATTCAGGTATGGCATCGGTCTATGTAAACAAGCAGGGCTTCGTTGAAGAAGTCAGGGTAATCCTGCTCGATAACGACAGAGAATTTGCGATCATCGAACGTGCTGGCAAGTCTTCTGTTCCGAATCTTAATACGGTTATCATTACAAATCCCAAGACTGTTAAGCCGGGAGATAAGGTCGAATAATATGGAGTTTGATTTTACAGAAGAACTTAAGAACAAGATCTCAAATAATATCTTATCCGTAAAAGAATCTATAAGAGAAGCTGAAGCACTCGCAGGAAGAGATCCGGGCAGCGTTACTCTTATCGGTGTCACAAAAGTGTTTCCGGTGGAGTATGCAGAGGCTGCTGCCGTATCCGGACTTATCGATCTGGGCGAGAACCGGGTACAGGAACTGGTTCCGAAGGTCGAGAGATTTTCGAGCCTGGGGCTTGATGTAAACTGGCATCTCATAGGAACTCTTCAGAAGAATAAGGTTAAGTATATTATCGGAAAGACAAGTCTTATACATTCTGTAAATACTGTTGAGCTTGCAGAGGAGATATCCAAGAGGTCTTTAAGTAACAATGTTACTACGGGCATTTTGTTACAGGCTAATGTATCAGGCGAAGAGAGCAAGCACGGCTTTGCGCCGCACGAATTAAAGCCCGCCATCGATAAGATCATGGACATGCCTGCAATAAAGCTCTGCGGCCTAATGACAATGGCTCCTATTGAGACTTATGAAGGCGAGGCCAGGGAAGTCTTTGCAAAGACAAGAGTAATATATGAAGACTTAAGGTCATATACCGGCCTGGATTCCTGGAATGTCTTGTCAATGGGCATGAGCCAGGACTATAAAAGCGCTATTTTAGAGGGTTCCACACATATCAGGATCGGCACGGCAATATTCGGTAACAGAGCCGAATATAAGCCTGTGTAACATTGTTCGGTAAAAAATCTCTGATATTTGTTACATTTTGTAATAAAACCCCGTTTTAAGTTACCTTCTTGTGTCATATTGCCCAAAACTATTGAGCCGAAAATCAAAGTTCGTTAATATCCGAAGTATCTTATATGAATGTCCTTGGTCGGGCGAATATTTAAGGAGGAAAAACAAATGGGCACTTTTAACGTTAAGAATTTCTTCGGAAGCATGTTCACACCTGTAGAAGATGAGATGGAAGAAAACTATTACGGTGAGGAAGAGGGCTACATTGAAGAAGATGCATACGAGCAAGAG
>JAEFBA010000022.1 GCA_016292145.1 Saccharofermentans sp. | reverse complement strand
GTATCTCCCTTCATACCATTAAGTGTCGTGACCAGGAGTTCCACAGTCGCCTTAAGTTCCGGATCTATCTTCTTGCCGGATCTGATAAGCTTCCCGAGTTCCGTAGCAAGATATTCCGTCTGTTCAATTATCAGCTTATACAGTCTTGAATTCGGAACGACCACGATCTCATGGTTCCTCAAGCGCTTCAGGATATAGTCCTGCTTCTTCATACCGGAAAGCAGTGCTGCTCTGTGGATCTCATCTGCCTCCTGCGGCGTTACTCTGAATCCCACATTTACATTCCTGTATCTGTTGTGATCTTTATTTTCTTTCTGTTTCATGATCAGTACTCCTTTACACTATTAAGTTTGTTGGCAAGTTCTCCTTGGACTGACGGGAAAAGGTGCGCATATCGGAAGGTTATATCAATGCTCTTATGTCCGACTCTTGCAGCGATTGCTACCGGCGTGAATCCCATATCGATAAGAAGACTTACATGACTGTGTCTTATATCGTGTATACGAATCCGCTTTACACCTGCAACTGCACATCCTCTTTTCATCTCATGGAGAAGAAAATACTTTGATACCGGGAAAATCCTCTCAATACCCTTTATACCGTCAATAAATTGCAGATACTCCTTCATCTCTTCGCAAAGAAAGTCCGGCATCGTTACCGTGCGGTTGCTGTTGGCCGTCTTAGGTGTTGTAATAAGCTCCTTGCCATTGATCTTCTGATATGTTTTTGATATCTTCACAGTCTTGGCTTCTAAGTCGAAATCGTCAGGTGTGAGCGCCAGGAGTTCCCCTTCACGCATCCCTGTCCAGTAAAGCATCTCAAACGCGTAATAGGACATTGGTTTATCCATGATTGCTTGCGAGAATCTCGTATACTCATCTTTCGTCCAGAAAAGCATTTCCCTACCACCTTCTTTTCCCATGTTTCCTGCGATTGCTGCCGGATTCTTGGGAAGGTGATAAAACCTCACTGCGAAGTTAAACGATGCTGAAAGCTGATTGTGAATCGTCTTGAGAAACACTGAAGATAACGGCTTGCCGTTAGCTCCCTCCTTTCTCATAATCTCCCTTTGCCAGTTAGCTACATCAATCGGCTCGATCTCATTAAGTTTTCGCTTCCCGAAGTACGGTAATATGTGGCATCTGAAAATATTCTTTTTCGTTATGATGCTATCTTCCTTCAAGTGAGGACTGATAGCATTCATATAGTTTTCTACGAATGTTTCATAGCGCATATCTGATTCCCCGCTGTCCGACTTAAGAAATTCAGATTCCCAATCAAGTGCTTGTCTCCTGGTCTTAAAACCTCTCTTACACTTCTGTTTGCGGTTACCATAAATATCGTCGTAATAAACCATTGAGAACCATTTTCCAGTACGCTTGTCTATGTGTACTGACATATCAAATCCCTCCTTCTGATGCAATCTGACCATCACCGGTAAACTCCATTCCGGATATGCCGTATCTGGCTTCGAAATAGCGTCTGTTTACTCTGCCGGTCTGTACAACGAAACCCTTTTTCTGAAGTTCCTTGTTAAGATCTCTTATGATCTTGTAACCTGTCTGAACGGATACATTTAATACCTGAGCGACTTCGTCTGCTCTGATAAAGATGTTGTTGTTTGTACTTACATTAGTTAACATTTTTATTGCTCCTTATAATTGTTGTGATTTCAAGCATTTTCATGCTTCGGCCTAAGAGTTACTGATGTGTTTTCCGCTATGTCGGCGGTCTTGGTATGGTCATGTGTGATACCTCCTTGTTGTATTTCTGTAAAACCTTAAGACTCAAAAAAAGAACTACTTGTCTCTTCACCCTTAAGGAATGGGAGAGGGCAAAACGAAAGACCTAATTCAAAAGAAGCCTGGAATTCAACATAAACAGTCTGAAAATCAACACAGATAGCGAATAATGCTGTAGTTTTGCTCCGCCTTATCCAGAAAAAAGTTAAACCCGTAAGGCTCTCGCATTGCTGACTACGAAAACATGGGAAGAGTATTGGAGAAACTCACCCCGGTGACTAATACGCCCCGCTGCTCATCACAGAAGTATCCCCACTTTGTATCTGTCATCGCCTCCCTCAGGTTGCAACCCTGATTCTGACTCATCCGCCTTATCGCTCTCGATCTTTCGACCGGTCATCGCGGGTTCGGAGTCAACTTGGCTTGGTATTTTAACGCCGATACAAGTGAACGTACCTCACGGTTTGCTATTCATTTGTCAATGTTCGCGAAGGATATTTATTCCTTCCTCTGAATCACCAACAAAGAGAGCAATAAAAAAGCACCGTAGTAGCTGAGTAGATGGATCACATCTTCCAGTTCTATACAGTGCTTTACAGCTTTTCAGTCCTTGTAGAGGATCCTGTTCTGTTCGCACAAACTGAAAAGGAAAATGTCCTTCTCTCAACTATTACGGTGCTTGGTAGTCTTTACAGTCCTAATGGAGGGCCTGCTCCGCTTACTCGGTTTAAGTTGGTGGTTCTATTCTCTTGTAATATAGCTTTGTTTTAGATCGTTGAGCTCGATTCCACAACTTTGCTCCGATGACTATCAATCCCTATGAGGAATATCTGTCGATCTGATGTTGCAAGTGCATATTATCATCGAACATTTGTTCTGTCAATATCTATTTCATCCAGTTTATATAGTTTGCTTTTTCAGTCCGTATAAACGGTCTATACCATCTCAGCACCGTAGGTTTTATATTCATTTTTCAAGATCCGACCGACAGAGGATCTTGTGTCCTGATATATACAGTCAACAAAAAACACTGCCGATCTTGTAAACCGGCAGTGCTTGTATAATCTGTTAACCTGTTGCTACTTGGAATAATTGGTTATTCTTCCCTATTATCCAAATCTTATCCGAGATGAACTCAAATCTCTGAAATGCCTTATTTTATTGGCTTTCAGAACCTCGTCAACTATTCGAGTTCGCTAAGATAAAGCTTATATTGTGGTTAGGCCTTTTATTTTCCTCTAGATGTTGTGCTGATTTTATCAAAAACACGTTTTTCTCTCAACTGTTTTTCAGCTTCAATATCATCTGGTTATCACCGTGATAACACTTGAGGGCAGATATGGACAAAAAGCTCTCTGCACTCTATGACAGACAATTGTAGACGATAGTGGACGGTTCTGAGGGGGACAGGGATAAGCAATCCCTATTCGAACTAATGACTTATTTCTCCTCAAATTATAGAATAATTGACAGATATTCTCCATCAAAATCATTTCCCCAGCCATTAAGCTCTTCGATGGAAGAGAACGAAATCTTATTATGATCAGGCAAAGCAATCTGGTGCTTTATTAGAACCTCTTCAAGACTGTTTATTATTTCAACCGATTCACTGCCATCACCTATTCCGGTACCTTCATATACCATAGCCATCTCCAGTGGTTTGTTCAACACATAATTTAACTCGTCAGTAGGATCATCTTCTCTACCTTCAGTAATTCCGGAATACAAGTTCTTCAGAGTGTTAAATTCGGCTTCAGCATATGAGGATCCAAGGTCATCTTCATCGTAATTATCATATTGAAATAATACTTCCGGGATAAAACCACAGTATAAATCTGTCCAATCGCCCCAGTTATTGTTTGTAGCCTTCCACATAGCTGAAGCTACCAGTTTCCAATCCCTGTCCGGATATACATTTTTCAAATATGCTTCAACACACATGATTACATATGCCATTCTACCGTTCATTGATATTCTATTAAATCTATCATTCATAATATGAATCTCCTATTATTAGTCTTCTACCCAACCTGAGTAGTTTTCTTTAACCTTACCTTTAAATGTATGTTTACAGTTTTCGCATGAAGGTTTATACGTGCCGAATTTTTTCTTTGTTGCATTGATCGTTGTAATATGCAAATTCTTTAATTGAGCTCCATCATTTAATGCATTGTTTATTGCATCAACTTCAGCACAATTTCCTACAGGAAATTTGTTAAGAGAGTTCTTTGGAAGGATACCTTCATGTGTATCATCACCGAACAGTATTGGATTCTTCTCATAGCCCTCTGCGTTGTAACCTCCGTTTCTGCCATAATAACACTTTCCTGTAGTTTCATCATAGACTATGCATGCAGTATTAAAACTGCTCTTTGCTTTTCCCTTCAGCGTTTCCATTTTATGTTTGGCCCAAGACTTAAGTTTGCCGTGTGAAACAGACTTAATCACAGACTTATCATGTGTTACAGAACCTCTAGTACCAGAAAACAAATAACTATATGATTTACTCATAAGACTTCCTCCTCAAATATGCTTCGGAAGTCTGGCTTGGAAACGAGATAATCTTGACACCTTGTTCCCTAATAGCATCAAAACATTTATAGTTTGCCGAACCATATACAAGAATAAACGGAGGATGCTTTCTCGCGACGAGTTCAAAAAGTCCTTCTTCAAATAAAGGTCGATTAACTAATCTTCTTAATCCGCTGGCAACAGTTCCAATTGCTACAGGATCACCTGATCTGATTCCATCAAAACAGTAGTTCCAGGTGTCTTTTGCACCCCATCTGGCATTGCAATAAACCTGATGCCCTGTGGAACCGTACCAATAACCAAAACTATTCATTCTGTAGTAATTCCATCTTTTCAACGGATCAGGGAAATCCAAATAAGTCGAAAAGTCAGGGGCAATGATACCGTCATAATGACATAAAACCTTCTCAGCAACGTCAGGGTAAGTCCATATACTTGTCCTCTTTCCATCAAACCCCTGATCATCAATGTAGAAATGCACAAAAGCATTAACCTTGTAGTTGGCATTGCCTCGTTCTAACTCGCAGTTATGTATATGTTTTGCTTCTTCATACGATATTAGTCTTGAGGGTATTTCATTTGCTGTTGTAGGACAAAGCGGAATATCATTTTCAGAAAATGAAGCACCCTGCAACATAAAAGCATTCCATACATCCTTACAGCCCGCTCTTACAGATAAATTTTCTTTGGGATCCATTTTCGAATCCTCCTTTAAAAGATTTCTGATCTCTCAGATTTATGAGTTCAGAATATCTGCAGTGTGTTTAAACGTCGTTTTAGCATGGTTGAACAGAGGTTGAACAAAAGTTGAAAGCTTGGGTTGAAAGTTGAAAGCTTGTGAAAATTGTCCCATTATCGGGACAGACAATTTGTTATGCTATAGAAAAACTATGAGGAAATATTATGAATTATGGCGAATGGCTAAGACTTATGAAACCATATGCAAAATGCAGCTACGAAAAACTTCTAAATGAAGCAATAAGCTGTATCGTAGACACTTGCGATCTGAAAATGAAAAATGGTAAAGAATCACTCTACTTTGACAAATCTTACACAAGCAAGATCGTAAATAATCATATTAATCTACCGCCTGTTTTGGTTAAGGCATCAATTAACAATGAACGATTACCTGAGTTTATTGAGGCCTCTTCTGATTTTTATAAAAGGTATATCAACGAGAATCGCTTTCCAGAATTGCGTAATTTATTTACAAGTCAATTATCAAACGACACTTCATTCTCTGAATCAGAGAAAACCTTGCTGCTATCAATTTCAGATAATATTGAGTTTTTTGTCTCAATAATGCTTAAAACGATGCTAATAGATAACATCAGTTCAACTAATACAGCAACTTCGATTTGGAATAGAGGTAACAGCTATATTCGAGTAATTACCGGAGATATCTTTAAGTATGCATTCGCAAATAGAAGAAAAAGGAAAACCATTGTCGTTATACCGGTAAATACTAAATTTGACACGCATCTATCTACTAAACTCGAAAAAACAACTAATCCACTTGTTTCAGGAGAAACCCTTCATGGAGAATGGTTATTGCGACTAAAAAAAAGAAACATGAAAATGGATGATGTTAAGCAACGAATATTAGATGATCTGTCACATCGTCATAGTAATTGCAACAATGATGGCGAGTATCCTATCGGTACAATTGCAACTGTTGTATATGATAATGCTTGCTTTTATTTATTAGCAATTTCTATATTTGATGAAAATAATCGTGCAGTTAGTTGCCCACAATATATTGAAGAAGCTATCGATAAACTATTGAACTTTTATGATATTAACGGACAAGGTTATGAGCTATACATACCATTGTTAGGGACAGGACGTTCTAGAGCAGGCCTTACATATCAAGAAGCTTTTGATCTATTAAGTAGAAAGCTAATCAATAAATCGTCCACAGTTCATGGAAAAATAATTATTGTTATTAGTACTGATGCAGCAAATCAATTATCTATAGGAGGTAAAAACAAATGACATATCGCACAAAAACCTACATAGCTGGAGATTGGACTGGAGATCAAGACTTAATAGCTAAACTTTATGAATGGAATAACAGAAATGATCTTAAACTCCACTTTATTGATGCTCATGAGTTAACACAGGCACGAGATACCAGCTTATATTGCAGCATCAAAAAATCTTTATCTGAAAGATTAGACGCTTCTAAAACTTTTGTCTTGATTGCCGGTGAAAAAACAACCAGTTTAACAAAAGGCAGTTGCCAATACTGTTCCAGCTACGATCCTTATCATGCAAGTTGTCACAGAAGTGGTAATGTAGATTACAGAAGCTATATACAGTATGAATGCGAAAAGGCCAAACGGGATAATCTAAAAATATTAGTAATATATAACTACGCAGCTGTAATTAAATCAAAATGCCCCGAAACATTAAGATATTGTGGTGCTCATATTAATGGGTATTATTATGAAAATGGAATCAAGCATTGGAATTATCTCGCTATTAAAAACGCACTCTGCTCAGAATAAATAGTATTTCAAAAATCAGCAATTATAAAGGAGGAAGAATTCCCCATAAGATTCTTCCTCCCTGCCTGGCTAAAAATGATTATCGGTTATTTCGCCCAGAAATACACTTCAGTAACCGTATTGTTTTCGATCTTGATCACGGTGAAATCATATCTGTCAAAATGCCATTTATCAAAGAAATCATTGATAGTATCTGTTAAGCCTTCAGTCAATGCCGTGTCTGCAAAATTCTTAACCGCTGCGTAATCAGCAGATGACATATCAGGTTTTTCCGATGAGGGTAATTTCATAAGCGTATATGCATCATATATTTTATAATCGTTTGCGAGATCAACACTTATCAAATCATAGTATTTGATCAATGGATGATCCGTAGTCGTAAACCCTTTCCAAGCATCGGATCCATCGACTTTACAAAAATTAATATACCCCTTATCTGTTGATATATTAAAGCATTCTCCAGTATAGTTCGTTCCAGCAAACGCAAACGGTTCCACACCTATAGTTCCCATATCAATTATGGTTGCATTATTGTACCCATCCCATTCAGACAGGTCTAATGACTGCCCTGCGGTAAGCGAAGCCAAATAGTCTTTATCAACTTCTAATTGTGTCCATGGATAGAACGCACAAGATCCTTCTTCACCTTCCGATGTCATAGATACCGTGTAATAGCCATCAAGCAATTCCGTCTCTTCGGAGTTGTAACTGTCTACATCCGGAATAGCTGATTTATCCAACATTATCAATCGTAAATTGTATGTTTCAGATGAGTCTTTTGAACCAATAATCAGATCACAAGCTTCATGAGTCTCATTAAAAGTGATCAACGCTCTCATACCATATCTTATTTCTGAATCGGTTTTACTCTTATTAGAAAGATAATATATAGTTTCAACTTTTTCAGTGGTCGTGGTAATAACAACATCGTTTTCGTTATCACAATTTACAACATCATATAAAAGAACCAGTGAGTTCCCATCGAAATAATACGAGCGCATCTCAGCATAATAATCGCCAAAATCATACTTTGTATCAGATAATGAATAACCATACGGGCTCCAATAATCTCCGTCATTATATGCTGATGATTCTGATGTGCCTATATATTGAACAGATTCAAAGATATCCGACGATTCACTTTGCTCTATATCAGTTGAGGGAACTGAAACTTCAACAGTCTCTTGATTAACGTCAACTAGTGAACAACCGGCCATAGCCAATGCTGCCACTCCGGCAACAATGATCGAAGAAACACTGTGTTTACCTGTATTCTTGATGTTCTTTATTCTCTTTTTCATAAAGCTTTCTCCCTTACCATTCATAGCTGTAGATATATAGAAATTCCGTTTAGTTTCCCTGGTAAGCAATGCTAAAAGCACCTTCCCGTACTCTATCTTCCTTTCTTCGCCAAGCTGTAATATGACTTCTTCATCACAAGCTAATTCACAATCTTCGTCAACTAATTTGAATGCATACCAAATCAGTGGATTGAACCAGTTCAACGCCAGTACGATATAACGGATCAGGATCCACACATAATCGAGATGCTTATAGTGACAATACTCATGGCATATGGCATATGCTGACATATCACTTTCTGCAACTTCATTGCTTAGATATATGCTATTCCCTAGCAGGAACGGTGCACTCGGATGATCCAGTTTAAATACTCTAAGACCATATTGTGAATCCCGTTTTATAAATTGTCTTTTCCGTTTGCAATAGAGAATAAAACCTGTATTATATACGGCCAATGCAACTATCAATGCGCCTGATAATATCAACGAAGTGTTGCGGATCAATACAGGCCAATCAATAGATTTCTTCTCAGATGCTACGGCTTCCGATTCATCTGGAGAACTGTTTTGTATCGGCAGAGGAATACCTTCAACAGCATTAACATCCGATACTTCATATGTTTCTATTACTTGTTCTTGAATAATGATTTCTTTTGCCGGCAACGAAACATCTATTGTAAAAAATGGTGCTATGCACATGTAAATTGGTATCAGGAGCCATAAAGCATACTGAAACTTCCTGCTGATCTTTTTATCCGCAAAGAATCTGATAGCAATTATTGATGCAGTTAACAGAGATAACCCCAAAAAGTAGCGAAGCATATCAGTTCTCCTCTAATATCTTATGCAGCTCCTCGATCTCTTCCTTGGATAATTTCTCAGATTTGATCAGATTGGTAATCATAAGACCGACTTTGCCGTTATATACTTTGTCCAAAAACGAAGTAGTCTCCTCAAGTTCTGCTTCGGTCCTGTCTATCTTGGCAAAATACCGACGGGTTCTGTTCTCTCTTGTATAGCCAACAGCTTCTTTCTGCTCCATACGGTTAAGGAGCGTGATTATCGCATTTCTGCACCAACCCGTATCATTACTGAAGAACTTGGTAAGCTCGGCAATAGTCATGGAACCTTTATCCCATAAGCATGTTACGATCTTCCACTCGGCATCTGACAACTTGATCATACTGGCCTCCACAATTAGTATACATCTGTATACTTCGATGTTACTCTGTTAGTATACACTTGTCAACCACAAAAATAGGAATCAGATCCAATACGCTGATAATCTATTAAAGACGAAGTATTTTAAAAATCTTATAGCTCTTTAGTTTTTATCTTTCGCCAGTATTCTTTTTTGAATTCATGTGCACCATGGAAAAATGCATCTTCAGTCTTGGAAAATGAACCCTGCTCAATTTTCGCTAATGTAAGTTCAAGCGTACAAATCAGATCTGCGACTTGAAACAGTCTGTAATCAGCCGGTTGCACCTTGCGAACTTCGACATCAGAGAAGAGGCTATTAAAAGTAATATTCAAAACGCGTTTTAATGCCTTTTGGCCGTTATCATAGTAGATTATGATCTTATCGAAAGAATCCCAGTATTCTCTTGAATTAGAAACCGCAGCCATTATTGCTTTTGTAAGTTTTGCATCAAGCTCATCGGAATCTCGGCATTCTGATTTCTTAACCTTTGCACAGATAAAATGGATAGGAAGTTTTCTAGCAAAGTTGTAAAGAAGATTGAAAAGTTTCTTTCTCTCTTCCATTGTCATGTTTTCATAATCTGCTTCTCTGCGAATAAGCGGACCAGCATGTAACGCATGATGCGGATAACCAAGATCATTAAGATATTGTTCTATTCCATCAAGCTGTTTTTTTATAGACTCGTCTTGATCGTGAAGAACCGCCGTAACCATATAATATGGACAGCGAGCATCGTACTCGCCGAAATCACCAGTCTCATCTATAAAACAACTTAGAATTTTCTCATGCTTTTTAGAAGTCATATCTTACCTATAAAATAAAAATGGCGCCGGTTCCCAGCGCCTGTAGGTGGACCCGGACCTTTCGGTCAGCCCAAGAAGCATTGCTGCTTCTTTCTTGAAGATATTATACATTAGATATTTGCTTTTTGTAAACATTACAACATCGAACTTCAAAATTAGATATTCACAGAATAATAATACTACAAATATCATTACGAGTTGAGAACAGTGAGCATTCAAAACTCTGTGAGTTTAGAACACTCACCGTTTCACAACTCTCCATTACTGCACGTTTCTAATCCTTCCGCGCTACCGCTTGGATTGCCACCCATGACTTGAGGAGACGTAACCCCTCAAGTCACGGCCGGCGGGGATAAAAGAAAGATTATCTGACTCTTTTTCGCTGTAGTCCTCTTATTTGTTCCTGATGCTCAAACACAATCAGGATTCTAAGTTCCAGACACTTTTCTCTGATTTCCATATACTCACTAAGAATATCATTACAAAGTCTGATTTCTTTCCGAAGATCACGCATCATTTCATTTTTTTCCTTAGCTGATAATCTAAAAATATATGCGTATCCCGGGTTTCCAAGTTTCTCTTCCTTGGATGCCCTGATATATAGATCTCTTTTTTGTTTGCGAAGTGACGATAATTCCTCTTGTAAGTAAGCCTTATATGAAATAACATCCTCATAGGATTTAAGTCCTCGATTGCTTACAAAACGTCGTTTTTCTTCAAAACGCTCTATCTTTGCAATATCTTCCCTAAGATAGTATGGTATACGCCTTATATAACCAGGTCTTTTGATTTGCATACTGAGAATACGTCCATAATATCTGTAAGACGAGCAGATGAACCTTGGTTCATGATATCTGAAACTTCGCCGGATCTTCTTTGGCGGAGGTGGAAATAATCGTCCGTATATCCTGTCAGGTGAACGCAGACGTTCTTTGATCTCCGGAAAATCATATCCAGGGCCAAGCTTATCAAAACGGAAACATTTTTGAGTTCCATAAGGTTTAAGCTTAGGATGAACTAGCGGTTCACCTTTACTGTTATAAAGATATACTTCATAACCCAGTCTTTTCATATTATCGAAGAAATCATAGTTGAAGCCCGAAGCCGCAATTGCTCTGTCAATGTCAGCTCTAATTGTAGATCTGATAGTAGGATTCCCTTCGAGCTCGGCTTTATATTCTCCATAATTCTTGCCTTTTCCGGAGGTTTTGCAAACAGAAAGATCATATTTCACACAGAGAGCATCACTGTAGTTCCGCATATCAATATAGTCCTGTTTTGTTCGACAGAATTTCTTACCACCATCAATCGGAACAGTATTGATTACAAAATGATTATGAATGTGATTATCTTTATCCAAATGCGTAGCAACCAGAACTTGGTATTTTCCACCCCAGAGTTCCTGGGCTAACTCCATACCAATATCGTGGGCCTGTAAAGGAGTAATATCATCTTCCGGTGCGAAAGACTGATACCCATGGTATGCGGTTATTCCACCGGTCTTGCCAAAGTATTCTTTAAGTGTGTTCATGTCTTGAGCAGCATTTTTAACAGAACAGTTGATTGCATCAACCAAAACATGTACTGTCTCAGTTTCCTCATCCGCCGAGACATCCTCCGGCAGTATGCCTGCCGGAAGTGTCGTTTTCTTCGGATTCTTGATATAGTTGATTACTTTGACAACATTTCCTCTTATACTCCATAAAGATGTTGTTGCCATTATGAGATTACCTTCTTTCTGATTTCTGTTATCAACTTGTAGATTTCATCTCTCAAGTCGATCAGGAATTCCGTGCTGTGACGGTACCCTGAATTCTCTTTTCGTGCTATCTGGTTTACATTGTTCCCCAGATGCGAGAGCTCTGTCAGGAGATCGGTCACCTCAGCTTGAGGTTTCTCCCTTATTACGACTCCCTTGGAAGCTTTTCTTAAAAATTCGCTTCTTGTAAGTCCTGACTTTTTCACTCTCGCATCGAGTTCTTCCTTCTCTTTTGGGGTAACAAAAAACTTTATTTCTTCGCTTCTTACTCGGTTGCGTTTTACCATAAACTTACCTCTCTTTTTAGCTAAGCCAGGGGTTTAAGGGATCCCCCTTAAAGTGTCTGTGTGGCTACACAGACGATGCTTGCTAAACCTATTACTCTTCGGATTTTTAAGAAATTGTTCTCATTACTCTTCGCTTTTCGAAGTATGAAAGAACTATGATTCTGTCATGAGATCTTTTTACTGCTTCGAAGGTAATGTTGTTCAATTCCAATCTGTCAGCATTGCAATTTAGCTTCAACTTGAGCCTATAGGGAGAGGTTAGAAGATTCAGGGTCTCGCATAACTCTGTAGCCGTTCCCTTCCACTTCGTATGCAACGGATTCATAAATGAAATAATCTTTTCAATATCCGGATCGAGCGGTTCAAGAAGAGGTTCGGTATCACGTTTAACAAAATCCCACCTTAGAGTTTCCTTGTTCCTCATAACCTCAATTCTCTGCTCAACCTGATCTCTTCCTCTAATCTCTATAAAAGCTGTTCTTGCATCTTTGCTTCTGGTAAGAGCTATAGCACCATCTGCTGCACCAAAAATACCGTTAGTACCGGAAATTCGATCAAAGTTGTTGTCAGCCATCTCTTTTCTGAAATGGTGTACCAGAATAATGCAGACATTTTTATCAACGGTCAGCGATTTGAGCTTTCTGATATCTTCATAATCACTTCCATAGTGACAATCAGCTGTTGTTCTGGTCGTTTGGAAAGTATCAATAACAATAAGGCAGGGATTATTATCCTTGTTGATAAAGTCAGAAATAAGCTTTTCAAGACCATTATCAAGTTTCATCGCTTCAGTAGAGAAATACAGATCATTGCTCATAGCATCAGCACCGAACATTTTTACCGTTCTATCCTGTAATCTTTGCATACCGTCTTCATATGCAAGATAAAGGCAGCGGCCCTTTCTGACCTCAAGATTCCATATCGGTTCACCTCTGCTTACACCATACAAAAGCTGTAATACAAGAAAACTTTTACCGACCTTCGGATCACCCGCAAGTATATAAACTCCCGGATATAAGAGATTCTCAATTATGGCTTTTTTTCGAGGCAAATCTGCATCCATAAGCTCTCCAAAACTGAAGAAAGACCCTGAAATCTTGTCTTCCGGCTTATTTTCCTTTAAAATACAGTTGTTGTTTGAATTTGACTGCTCCTTTGTTGCGCCAACAACATTTAACGGGGCAGTTATTTTTTTGTCTTTATTCATTTTTTGATATTCCTTTCATTTGAGTTAAAGTATCAATCATGAGATAAACTGTCTCCTTCAAATAAGGATCTATGTCTTTGTTGTTTTCTATTGCGTTCTTCAACTCTGATACAGCACTCTGCATCTGTTCAAGAAGCAATTTGTATACTCTGGAATTAGGATTCACTGTAATATCCCGTTCGAGCACTCTGCTAATGAGATAATCCTGTTTTTTAAGACCCGACATAGCTACTGCCCGGTTGAGTTCCTCCGCTTCCTCTTCGGACATATGGAATGTCACATGCTTGTTTCTCCATCGTCCGTGTCCGTCGTATACTTTTTGTGACATATCAATACCTCTTTGTTTCATTCAGCTTATCTGCCATCTGGTCCTGAATAGTAGGAAATAAGTGTGCATATCTGTATGTGATATGGATACTCTCATGACCAACTCTTTCCGCTATCGCAACTGGAGAAAATCCCATGTCTATCAAAAGACTAATATGACTATGACGAAGATCGTGGATCCTGATACGCTTTACACCAGAGATCTTGCAGCCTCTCATCATTTCCTTAAAAAGAAAGTGTTTTGTGACGGAGAAAATCCTAGTGTCATCATCAAGTTGATAGAACATAGACAGATAATCTTTTATCTCTTCACATAAGAAATCAGATATCTTAATAATTCGATTGCTTTTTACAGTTTTTGGACTGGTAATCACATCTTTTCCGTTTAACTTTTGATATGATTTATTGATCCGTAATGTTTTGGCCTCAAAATCAAAATCTCCCGGTGTCAGCGCCAACAATTCGCCCTCGCGAATACCAGTCCAATAAAGAACTTCAAAGGCATAATATGATGCCGGTTTATCCATAATGGCATAAGAGAATTTTCTGTATTCTTCCTGAGTCCAGAACTTCATTTCTGTCTTTCCTTCTTTTCCCATATTGCCTGCTAATGCAGCTGGATTTCTAGGAAGACCATAAAACTTAACAGCATAATTGAATGCCGCCGAAAGCTGATTATGAATTGTTTTCAGATAGCAACTTGAAAACGGTTTTCCATTTTCATCTCTAAGACTCAGCATACTGTTTTGCCATTCTCTTATATCTTTGGGAGTTATCTCAGAGAGTCTCCTCATTCCAAAATCCGGTATCAGATAACGGTTGAAAATTGCTTTTTTTGTCAAAAAAGTATTCAATTTCAAACGAGGCTTCATTTCGTTGAGATATTCTTCCGCAAAAGTCTTGAAGAGCATGTTTAGATTTCCGCTGTCAGCGAGAAGAAATTCCCGCTCCCAGGCCATCGCTTCTCTCTTGGTAATAAATCCTCTTTTGCACTTCTGCTTATGATCACCGTTATATGCGGTATACCTTGCCATCACATACCATGTTCCTCGAAGATTATCTTTAAATACCGGCATTTTTATGCTCCCCTTTCTATTTGTTCCATCTGATCCGAAAGATCATCAACAGACAAACCATATCTTTCAGCAAAGTACTTTCTGTTAACTCTGCCGATCTGAATCATATAGCCCTTCTGCTGAAGTTCTGTATTGAGATCTCTGATTATTCTGTATGCTGCAGGCTGTGAAATTCCCAATATCTCTGCTATTTCTGCTGCTCTTAAAAAAATAGGTACTTTGTTATTCATTACATTTTTCCTTTCATCAAAATTTGTTTTTACGGATACTGCTTCAAACTAACTTGTGTCGAATAAGTTCATTTTTTCTCCTTTCTCATGAATTTGAAAACAAAAAGCCGTATGAGCCAGAAGGGATTCTTTTGAATCTCTCTCCTGACTCATACGGCGCTTGATAGTCTTTTCAGTCCTTAAGTTAAGGATCCTGCTCCGCTTGCTCGGTTATAGTCAAATTTATTGCACTGTAAACAAAAGCTGCATTTAAGGATTAGTAGCTAATCCGGTTTTGCTAAGCTGAGTTTTCAGTTGAAGTTTTGCCAAGTCTAATACATTCAGGTCCATTATAAAATTCTGGGGGTCTTTTTGAATTTGCACCCTCATTTTTGGGAAGTCCAACTTCAAGCCAACCTTGAAATTTACATTTCCTGCACTTCTTTTGAAGAAAGCCGTGGTCTGTTCCAACAGCAACCCAAAGCAATAATCCGCATTTAGGACAGCGTATCTCTCTACTTCTCTTCCCGCGGGACGTATAATACGATTTATATAGTTTTCTTCTAATTTGAGGACTATATTCTTCAAACATATTCATGCCTCCTTATTCAAAAATGAGATTTCTATGTGTACGATTTTACAACCCGAACTTTTGTTTGTCAAGAACGTATGTTCTTTATCTTGAATATGTATTTTTTCGCGCCGTATCAGTGTTATCAGATTATCAAGATGCACTTATCGGAAGCTCATCTTTTTTCATGCAAAAAATGCACTTCCCATCTAGAGGAAGTGCCTAAAAATCAAGCTTTTTACTAGCAAACCACTTTCAACCTGAAAATAATGATCTCTTCAAGGTGTTATCATAGCGTTATCACGAAAGACTTTTAAACCTTGAAACGCCCTATTTTATTGACTTTCAGGGCCCCGTTAATTATTCAAGCTCGATCGTTGACGGCGGTTTGCCCGTGCAGTCGTAGAAGACGCGGCTGATGCCTTTGACTTCGTTTACGATCCTGTTAGTGACCTTGTTGATAAGTGACCAGGGAAGCTCTGCTGCTTCAGCGGTCATGAAGTCTGTGGTCGTAACGGCACGGAGGAGGCATGCGTAATCGTATGTTCTCTCGTCGCCCATGCAACCTACAGAACGCATATTTGTGAGTGCTACGAAGTACTGGTTAGCGTACTTGTCGAAGCCTGCGAGCTGCATCTCTCTTCTGAAGATCGCATCTGCATCTTGAACAAGCTTTACCTTCTCTGCCGTAACCTCGCCGATGATGCGGATAGCAAGACCCGGGCCGGGGAACGGCTGACGGAATACGAGGTTCTCGGGGATACCGAGCTCAAGACCAGCCTTTCTTACTTCGTCCTTGAACAGGAGCCTTAAGGGTTCGATGATCTCCTTGAAATCAACATAGTCGGGAAGTCCGCCTACATTGTGGTGAGACTTGATAACGGCACTCTTGCCGAGGCCGGATTCGATAACGTCAGGATAGATGGTGCCCTGTACGAGGAAGTCGACAGCACCTACCTTCTTTGCTTCTTCTTCGAATACTCTGATGAATTCCTCACCGATTATCTTACGCTTTGTCTCAGGATCAGTTACGCCTGCGAGCTTTGAATAGAAACGCTCCTGGGCATTTACTCTGATGAAGTTGAGATCGTAGGGACCTTCAGGGCCGAATACTGCTTCTACCTCGTCGCCTTCGTTCTTTCTAAGAAGTCCGTGGTCGACGAATACGCATGTGAGCTGCTTGCCGACTGCCTTTGAGAGGAGCACTGCGGCAACAGATGAATCAACGCCGCCTGAAAGAGCACAGAGGACTTTGCCTGAGCCGACCTTTTCGCGGATCTCCTTAATGGATGTCTCAACGAATGAATCCATCTTCCAGTCGCACTTGCACTTGCAGACGTCCTTAACGAAGTTTGCGAGCATCGTTGTGCCTTCGACTGTATGAACGACTTCCGGATGGAACTGAACGCAGTAGAGATTCTCTTCGACGTTCTCCGCTGCTGCTACAGGACATACCTCGGTATGTGCCGTGATCTTGAAGCCGGGAGCGGGTTTTGCGATATAAACGGTATGGCTCATCCAGCAGACCGTCTTGGGAAGAACGCCCTTGAAGAGCTTAGCTTCTGTATCGATATTAACGTCGGTGTGGCCGTATTCTCTGACGGGTGCTGACTTTACTTCGCCGCCAAGCAGGTAATTCATGAGCTGTGCGCCGTAGCAGATACCGAGTACCGGGATGCCGAGCTTAAAGAGTTCGGGTGAGCACTTGGGTGCATCGTCTTCGTAAACAGTGGAAGGGCCGCCTGTGAGGATGATTCCCTTGGGATTCAGTGCCTTGATCTCTTCAATGCTCGTGGTGTATGGTCTTACTTCACTGTAGACATTCTGCTCTCTGACACGTCTTGCAATGAGCTGGTTATACTGCCCTCCGAAATCGAGGACGAGGATCATTTCCTTGGCCATGGGAATTCCTCCAGATACATATAAATCTTATTGGTTTATTATATTCTTGCTTAACGCGCGCGAAAACAGAAAATCTTTTGCTTATTAGCGAAAATCATACGCCTTCATCAGTTTTATGTTTTGGTAAGTTTTACATACGCGATAACGTGCGCATGACCCTTCTCCCATAATCTGAACTCGGCAGTGTCTCCTGCCGACACGAGCTTAGCCGGAATGGTGAAGAAAAACTCGTCTGCACCGTCCTCAGGAACAACGAAAGGAACGGCATACTGCTGCGTGCTTCCGTTTATATCCCAATCGAATTCGAGCTCTGTTCCCTTGGCAAACTTCTTGT
Organism: Saccharofermentans sp.; assembly: GCA_016292145.1. Taxonomy (GTDB): domain Bacteria; phylum Bacillota; class Clostridia; order Saccharofermentanales; family Saccharofermentanaceae; genus Saccharofermentans. The sequence goes on along the minus strand of JAEFBA010000022.1, from coordinate 14,610 downwards.
CGTATTTGACCATAACGGTAATGCCGGTTTCTGACAGATTGTATCCTGCCGTATTAAGCCAGCCGGGCTGCTTGCTGTAAAGCATGCTGATGCCGTTTTTGTCGGGATCCGATGTGCCGTAGATAAGATTTCCGTCAGACCAGTCAGGTGTTACTTCCTTGACGTTTACGGCCTGATTCGGAAATTCGGAAGAGCCCTTCCAGGATGTCGTGCCGGTAGAAGCATTCTCGTTACCGGTATCCCTGCCGGGATAATTGCCGCCGTCATTTCTATACTCGGACATATACATGTCGTACTGTGCCCTGGTAAGTTCGCCGGCATCAAAGAGCGCCTGTATGGCCTTCTTGCGGGCTGCCTTCTCCTGATTGAAATCGTATTTGGGACAAGCAAAGATATCGTCTGTCGTAATGCCGAAAAGCGGTGTTTTTGATACGATCTCAACCTTGTCTCCTTTTGCATTGACTTTAAAGGTAACGCTGTATTCTTCGCCCATCAGGTTCGGGATCTGCTTTGCAAGATCGAAGTAGATCCCGGCAATAAAATCATCCCAGACAGCCTGTCTCTTGCTGTCATTCCCGGCGATCTCCGCCCTAATTTCTGCCATGCAGCTTTCCTGTGCATACTCGTCGCCCGCATAGTAGCTGAGCAAAGCTTCCTTCGAAGGAACATAACCCGTAACTTTAAACTGATGCGGCGTATCAGTCTCTTCGACTGTAATGCCGTGTTCCACCATAAAAGAGAAATATGCTTTCGCAAATTCGGTCATGGCATCCTTTATGTTCGGTACGCTTCTGCCCCAGGTGTTGAAAGCGCCCATCTCAAAGAGGTCGAATTTAAACATCTGCTGGTTGAATTCGCCTCTGGCAAGCTTTTCAAAGACACTTTTGCATTCCTGCTTTGCCTGGTCTTTGCTCAATGCTACGACTGACAGGTAATACTGTTGGTTGAACATTTTTTCGTATCTGTCAGCCGTGGTATTCTTTATCTTCCAGTTCCCGTCATCGTCAAGCACGAAGCTGAAAGAGAAGTTTGCCGAAGCCCTGTTCTCATAAGAATCGACCTTCTCAATGCACGCTTCCCTGGTCAGGTTCTGATTATCCTTATCCCTGCCGAATTCACGGATGTTGATATAAGAGATCTTCGTTCTCATCCTGGCCTTGCCGGCCTTACGGTCAACTTCAATTGTCTCTATGTCTTCGATCTCTGTTTTCGAAGCTATCTTAAGCATGATCTCGTGCTGCTTTGCATATGAGATCTGATAGTCGAATCTGCCGTCTACAAGATCCTTCACAGTATCAGCATCTCCTGAGGCGAACTGATATATGAATTCTTCGGCCTTGCGCTGAAGTTCCACTATATCTTTGTTTTTCCTGCTGGCGCAGCCTGAAGGCAAAAGCGCAGTCATCAGCATGGCCGCAGCAAGAATAAGTGAACTTATTCCGTTCTTATTGATCTTCATCCCTAATTCCCCTTTGATCCTGTTTTTATATATCAATAGAATAACTGAACATAAGATATTACGTGGTTATGGTCTTCTTCCCATAAACGCAGCTCCAGTTTGCCGTATTTTTTTACACTTACTCCGGTTACCGTGAATTCGAACTCGACCATTCCGTCTTCTTCTACGGTAATTGTCTGGGAATCTCTTATGGACTCTCCGTCAATATACCAGTCCAGTATCAGCTTAGTGCCCTTCTTAAATTTATGGTCGAACTTCAGGATTATGGTTACTTTGTCACCGTCAATGTTGTAACCGGCAGTATTAAGCCAGCCCGGCTCCTTGGAATACTCCATGTGTTTTCCGTCATTATCGTAATCGGAGAAACCGTATACGATCTGTCCGTCAGAGAAATTCGGCAGGTATTCTTCTACCGTGGAAGACTGATTCCTGCACGTCTCAGTGCCTTCCCATTCGACTCTTCTTAAGAATTCATACTCCGGAACGCTGCCGCCTGACTCAACATATCTGTCTCTCTCAAGTGCAGCCATATAAACATCGTATTTCTCTTTAGGCATCTCACCTGAGGCCAGCAATGACTTCAAGAGTTCTTCGCGGCATCTGAATACCTGCTCGGAAGTATAGTCAAATGCATCTTCGAGTTCTTGTGAAGATACTGACAGAGCTTTTCCGCCGTTGCTTATGAAAACCAGAGTATCGAAATTCTCACCGGTATCAATGATCGTTCCTGTAGCGATCATCAGCTCGACCTCATATTCCTCAGGCGTCATGTCAGGGATCCTCTTGGCAAGTTCCGTATAGTATCCGGCATCTATGGTGCTTCTTAACGTCTCGCCCTGAACATCTCTTCTTGATACGCTGGTCAGCCTGATCCGGACCAGATAATCCGCTTTCACGCAGTCATCGCTTGAGAGGTAATCGAGCATCTCCTTTTTCGAAGGCGCAAAACCCTTAAGAGTTGCCTTATGAGGATCTTTGCTGTCCTGCTCGATCTTTATCCCGTGATCTACTATGTATTTGAAGAACGCCTTTGCGAATTCCTTCGCACCCTCAATAACTATCGGATCGCTGAAAGAATCGTTATCGAAAACCCTTACATCATTAATATCCAAAGAACTTACAGGCTGGTCGAATATCCCTTGTGCATAAAGGCCGAAAGCTTTGCTGAAGATATCGTAAGCATCGTCTGCAGATACTGAAGATAAATAGATCCTCTCTGTTTTATTGAATAATTCAATATATTTCTCTGCGGACTTTTTGCCGACAAGCCACTTTCCTTCGGATTCATCGAAAACAAAATCGAACGAGAAAGCCTTCGTCTTCCTTCTGTCGTATTCTTCGATAGCCTTAATGAAGTCCTCTTTGGTCTTCTCGTTTCCTTTGGAGGATAAAAAGCTGTTGACGTTGATATATGAGATCGTGACTTTGGCCGTAGCCTTACCGGACTTGCTGTCGACGTCGACATCGGTAACGTCTTCGACCTTGGTCTCTGAAGCCATCTTCAGCAGGATCTCTTCTTTGTCACTCTTATCAAAATCACAGGTGATATCCCCGTCGACCATTGCCTTTACGGCATCAGCATCTCCTGATGCGTAAGCATCGAAGAATTCCTGTGCCACATTCCAAATGTCCTTTTTGCCCTTAGGAAGACTGCATCCTGCCGGTAATAAAGCGCTCAGCAACAAAGCCGCAGTCATTAGTACAACTACAGCTTTATTCTTTCCGGTCTTCATCGTGAATTACCTCCTAATCAAAGGAAGGGTCTTTATCTTCTGATGATCTCTTCTCTTACGGGTCCTGTCGAAACGATGGAGATGTGTACTCCGATCTCCTTCTCGATAAATTCGACATAATCCTGAGCTTCCTTAGGGAGCTTATCGTATTCTGTGAGGCCTCTGATATCGCCCTTGCCCTTCCATGAAGGCAGATATTCGATAACGGGCTTGCATCTGTCGAGCTGTGTGGGATTCGGGAAATCCTTTGTGATGACGCCGTCGATCTCATAAGCTGTGCAGACAGGGATCTTATCCAGGTAACCAAGTACATCAAGGTTAGTGAGGGCAACGTCCGTACCGCCCTGGAGCCTTACGCCGTAACGTGTAGCAACGCAGTCAAACCAGCCGACTCTTCTGGGACGTCCTGTTGTAGCGCCATACTCGCCCTTGTCGCCGCCTCTGTCTCTGAGCTCTTTTGCAACTGCTTCGTCAAGGATCTCAGATACGAACGCACCGCCGCCTACTGATGAAGAGTAAGCCTTGGTAACAACAACGATCTTCTTGATCTCATAAGGCGGGATGCCTGCGCCGACGCAGCCGTAGCCTGCCAATGTGGAAGAAGAAGTAACCATCGGGTAGATACCCATGTCAGGGTCCTTCATGGTTCCGAGCTGGCCTTCGAGGAGGATGTTCTTGCCTTCCTTCAAAGCGTCGTAGATATAAGCGTTAGTATTAGTAACAAAAGGCTTGATGAGTCTTCCCTGCTCGAGCATCTCGGCCAGGAGCTCATCTGCCTTGATGGGATCTTTGTGATAGAGGTTTACGAGAAGAGCGTTCTTGATCTCAAGGACTCTCTCGATCTTTTCCTTTAATGTTGCTTCATCGAAAAGTTCGGAAACCTGGAAGCCGATCTTCGCATATTTATCGGAGAAGAACGGTGCGATACCGGACTTGGTGGAACCGAAGGCCTTGCCGCCCAATCTCTCTTCTTCGAATTTATCGAAATCAACATGGTAAGGCATTACGACCTGAACCCTGTCAGATACCAGAAGGTGGGGATTTAAGCCCTGCTCCTTTAATGAGTTATATTCGTTGACGAATTTACGGATATCAAGTGCAACACCGTTGCCGATGATGTTTACGATGTTGTCGTAACAAACACCCGAAGGCATAAGATGGAGAGCGAATCTTCCGTGATCGTTGATGATGGTGTGTCCTGCATTTGCTCCGCCCTGGAATCTTATTACGATGTCAGACTCGCTTGCAAGAAGGTCTGTGATCTTGCCCTTTCCTTCATCTCCCCAGTTAGCGCCAACGATTGCCGTAACCATATATGGTCCTCCCAAAAACAGTATTGCTTTAATAGGTTTAATAAAAACCCGCGCAAATTATAGCAGAAATATTTAAAATGTGTTGGATTTTAAAAAGGCATTACTGCAACTTGCAGATTACTACCCTTCTCCAGCCTTTTCTGCCGTACTCGTAAGTGCATGTTACAAGCGTCAGCTGCTTTTCTTCGGTTATATTGCCCGTAACATATTTGCCAAGGTCATTTGCGTTGATGATCTTCGATTCTTCCACTACAAAGGTCATTTCCTTGCCGTCTTTGGACTTAAAGACCACCTTGTCGCCCTTCTTGAGCTTGCCCAGATTATGGAACATGGTGCCGTCTTTGTAATTATGTCCCAGAATGGTCGCATTTCCGGCCTCTCCCGGCAGGACCGAATCAGGATAGTGTCCCAGACCGTATCTCAAAGACACCTTTGTGGCTTCGTCCCATACCGAATAGCTGATCTTGATCTTCCCTATCGAGAGGATCCCGATAGACCTTAGCGAGACCATCTCACCGGAGCCGGGATTTACTTCAGGCTCTTCCTCGAAAATAACATCCGCCTCTTCAGAAGTCTCTTCAGTGCCGCCTATAATGTCGTATCCTTCTTCTTCGCCCGCTACCTCATTGCCGGTTGCAGGGACCGTGTAAGTAATCTCGACCTCTTCCGTCGCCTCGATCTTCTCTGATATCGCCGTAAGGGCTTCATTCGAGATCTTCTTTCTGTTATAGCGTTTTATTGGCTCTATCATGATCAGAACAACGCCGGTTATAAGCAGTAAAGCTATAACTGCTATCATGACCGCATTAACAGCCGTTTTTCTGGTTTTTTTAGCCTTCCTCTGGTCGATCCGTTTCATTATCCTGCCTGATTTTTCACCGATTTTTAATATAAATTGCATATTCATTATACTCTTTGACCGTGCTATTATGTTAAACGCACGTCATTTTTGTTACGGAGGGGTTACATGGAGAGTTCAGTTTGGGAGAATGCTCTCAATCTTCTTAAGTATGATTCAAATATAAATACCATTACCTACGACTCTATCCTTTGCAAGATGACGGTCGCTCACTGTGACAAGGATGTCCTTGTTCTCGCTGCCAGAGACGAGTATTCTCTGGATCTTCTTAAGGGTCAAAAGCTCAATAAGACCATCGAATCCGCCATTAAGACAGCTAACGACGGTAAATCCTGCGCAGTTAAGTTTATCCTTCAGGGCGATGAGAAGGCTCTTAATGCTTCCATAATCTCCGAGAAGAAGGCAGCAAGCCAGGCAAAGACTGAGGTCGTTACTCCTTCAGGACTTAACGGCGAGTTTACTTTCGCGAACTTCGTAGTAGGCGACTGCAACCGTTTTGCACATGCTTCAGCCGTATCTGTTGCTGCTAAGCCCGGCCAGAAGCAGAGAAACCCCTTCTTCCTCTGGGGCAACTCCGGTCTCGGCAAGACCCACCTCATGAAGGCTATAGGCAATGCGATAATCGAACAGCATCCCGAGAAGAAAGTCATCTACACAACATGTGAAGCCTTCACGAATGCTTTTATCGCATGCATCCAGAATAAGAATTACACGGAATTCCGTAATAAATACAGGACCGTAGATGTCCTCCTTATTGACGACATCCAGTTCCTCATCGGCAAGGACAGTGTCCAGACAGAGTTCTTTAATACTTTCGAGGCCCTGATCGAATCAGGAAAGCAGATCGTCATTACATGCGACAAGGCACCTGCAAACCTCACAGAGCTTAACAGCAGGCTTACCTCAAGATTCCAGGACGGCATCATGTTCGATGTCCAGCCTCCGGATTTTGAGACACGTAAGGCTATCTTCTTAAGCAAGCTCGAGAGCGAGTCCTTCAATCTTTCAGACGAGATAATAGACTATGTCTGCGAGAACGTAACCACCAATATCAGACAGCTCAATGGTGCTTTTAATACTATTTCCTCTTATGTAACTCTCGCAAACGGAGAGCTCACATTAGATGATATAAGAAAGATCGTTGATCCTCTGGTAAGCGGAAATAAGAAGTATCTGACACCTGATATAGTCATCAATGCAGTGGCTAATTACTACGATCTGACGCCTGATAAGCTTACTTCCAAGCTCAGAAGTGCCGAGATATCCACTGCACGTAATGTTGCCATGTTCATCTGCAGAGATTATCTGGAACTAAAATATGAGAAGATCGGACAGATCTTCGGCGGCCGTAAACACACTACAGTTATGCACGGCTGCGACAACGTAGATGAGGATCCTGAACTCAAAAAGCAGGCTGAAGAGATTTATAAGCACATTACCTGATTTGAACAATAATTGTTCTTTTGTTCATAACTTGCTGTAGATTTCATGTAGACGTGTTGTGTATAAATGTAACAATGTTCAAAAGGGTATTTTTGTGAACACTCATCAAATGACTTTTGTACATTGTAATGTTTCGAAAAATGCTCTGAACAGACGGACTTTTGGCAGGTTTTGAACATTTGAACAGAACATAATACGGCTAATACGAGCTATCTTTAAATACTACAGAGCCGGTCATCGGGATTTTCGAAAATGTCCTAAAAATCGAGTTTTGTAACACCGTTAAACTATACATTTTTAATATATTTCAGTGTATAATGTTTGAAATATTTTATTAATAATGAAAGGTGGCTCCCTTCATATGAAGTTCACATGCAGCAGAGATGACTTGGTTAATAATGTATCCATAGTTCAGAGGGCTGTTACTACTAACAGTACAGTAAATATCCTTAACGGCATTCTCATTGAAGCGTCAGACGACGATAAGATCAAGCTTACGGGCTACGATCTACAGACAGGTATTGAGGCTGATGTGGAAGCAAGTGTTACTGAGAAGGGCGCTGTTGTTATCGATTCAAAGTTCTTCGGTGATATCATCAGAAAGCTTCCTGAGCCTGAAGTAGATATCATTTCCGACAGCAATTTCCAGACAACTATTAAGTGCGGACAGGCTGAGTTCAAGATCGCTGGTCTTGACCCGGAGCCGTTCCCGAAGATCCCTGAGATCGATGAGACAAGCGCTGAGAAGATCGTTATGGGTCAGAAGATCCTTAAGAATATGATCAATCACACTATCTTCGCAGTATCACGTGATAATTCACGTCCTGTTCTTACAGGTTCCAATATCGTATCTGACGGTTCAGTTCTTTCCGTTGTATCTATCGACGGTTTCAGAATGGCTATCAACCGCGAAGAGATGGGCAATGACTTCCCTAAGATCAACTATATCGTTCCCGGTAAGGCTCTTACCGAGATGAGCAAGATCTTAAGTGATGACGAAGATGCTGAGATCAATATCTACACATCAATGCAGAATCTCTTATTCGATATCGGCAATGTAAGAATGGTTTCACGTCTTATCGAAGGCCAGTTCATTAATTTCGATTCCATCATTACGAAGAATCCTAAGACAGTCATCACGATCAACCGCAAGCAGTTCCTTGATGCTGTCGACAGAGCTTCACTCATCATCATGACAGACGACCGTAAGTGCCCTGTAAGATTCCTTTCAAATAATCCTTCAGAGCTTACAGTCCAGGCTACTTCAGCAAGAGGTAATCTCCAGGAGAATATCTCGATCAGTCTTGAAGGTGACCTTATAGATGTAGATTTCAATTCAAGATATGTTCTTGATGTACTTAAGAATATCGATGATGAAGAGATCAAGGTCGAAGTTAACGGCGGTCAGGGACCCTGCATTATCAAGCCTGTTGAGGGTGAGAAGTACATTTATCTTATTCTTCCTATCAGAAGATAATGTTCATAAGAAGCATACATTTAGAAAACTTCAGAAATTACGGAAGGCTCGATTTGGATGTCGGGCCTTCTGTTAATATCTTTTACGGTAATAACGCCCAGGGAAAGACAAATCTCGTTGAAGGTATCTATGTTGCTTCAAGTATCACATCGCACAGGACCAGCAAGGATTCTGACCTTATAAAGTTCGGTGAGAATGAATATAAAGCAGGCTTAGATCTTACTGATGATGACGGATCCGATGTTCATCTTGTATCAGGCTATTACAGCGAAAAGTCTTCTTTGAGCAGATCAGGAAGGCCCGGAAGGATCCTTATCGCAGATAATGCTCCGGTAGATAAGATCTCTGATTATATCGGCATATGTAACATTGTTATCTTTGCTCCCGAAGACCTCAATATCGTTAAAAATGCTCCGGCTTTCAGGCGTAAATTCTTAAATACGCTGATATCGAAGGTATCCCCTTCTTATTTCAATCTTCTGACCAATTACAGCAGGCTTCTGGCGCAGAAGAATGCACTCCTTAAGAGCATAAAACCGAATGCTAAATCAGATCTTACGGACCAGCAGCTTGATTTCTGGGACTTTTCTCTGGCTGAATCTTCGGCAGAGATAATCTTAAAGCGCTACAGGTTCGCTAAGCTGATCTCTGATACTGCCTCAAAGCATCACGGAAGCATTTCAGGGGGCAAAGAAAACCTCTCTATCGAGTACAATACCGTATTTGGCGTTGTAGGGGCCTTAGAAACGTTTCTGACAAAAAACAGTAAATATGACGACTATATGGGTAAAGGCCTCTCAGAGGGCGATTATGGGCGTATAAAGGGCATTATCTCAGATCTGGTCCTTGCCAAGCTGAAATCAGTGCGTAATTACGACATTGAGAAGCATATCTCATCCATCGGCATACATAGGGATGACATCCTGATCAAATTAGACGACCTGGAGATGAAGAAGTTCTCTTCCCAGGGCCAGCAGAGGACTGCAGCGCTCGCATTGAAGCTCTCCGAACTCGAGATAATCAAGATGTTCGTCTCCTCTACACCGATACTCATTCTGGATGATGTATTCTCCGAACTTGATAAGACGAGGAGATTAAGCCTTGTACAGGCCATGAAGGGTGCCCAGATCTTCATCACGTGCACGGATAAGAATATGATCGGCGAAGAGATCGATGCGATAGAGGGCGCAAATAAGACCGAATTCTATAAGGTCGACGGCGGCATTATCACTAAAGAAGCCTGATTTTAGGACAAATTACGCTAAAAAACGCCCGTTTTTGCCCCATTCTTATATTATAATAAACATATTATTCTTCCCATTTATGATATAATTTATAGGTTAGAAGAGGATTCCGGACGATTTGGAGGCTTTTTGATGTTCATTCATATCGGCAATGATCTTTCAGTGCTCAAATCTTCGGTTACCTGTGTAGTCAACCTTGAGACAGTCTCCCCTTCCCAGAAGGACGTGACGGAGTTTATCAACCGTGAGGACGAACAAGGAAGACTGCAGTACGTGACTGAAGAGATACCCAAGTCATTGGTGATCACAGATGATAAAACATATGTTTGTTCACTCTCCGCTAATCTGCTATTAAACAGACTGATGTCTTCCGGGAGCTTCTGAGAACAGCCCAATAACGGTGTTACAAATACAGCAATATCAGGCTCTTTGCCGGATTTGCCGTCAAGAATAGGAGTTTTTGCATTTATGAAGGAAAACGACGAGAAGAATTTCAATTTTGAGGAGACACAGCCCGCTCCTGAGGCTAATTCCCGCCCTACCGGCGCGGTTGATCTTTACTTCCAGCCTGTAGAAGAGGGTGACGATGACGAGCTTAAGAATCTTGCCGAGAATCCCAGAGCATTAACTGAGGATTTCAAGGAAGAATCCATGGCTGACGTATTAGCTGCAGAAGGAGATCAGGACAGCTTCGATACATCCAACAGCAGCGAGTACAGCGAAGATGATATTCAGGTCCTCGAAGGATTGGAAGCCGTAAGAAAGCGTCCCGGTATGTATATCGGTGATACGACACTCAGAGGTCTTCATCACCTTATCTATGAGATCGTAGCAAACTCAGTTGACGAAGCACTTGCAGGACGCTGCGATACAATAGATGTCGTACTTGAGAAGGACGGATCTGTTACAGTTACGGATAACGGTTCAGGTATCCCTGTAGGTAACCATCCTAAGCTCGGAATCCCTACGGTTGAAGTCGTTCATACAGTGCTTCATGCAGGCGGTAAATTCGGCGGCGGAGCATACAGTATCTCAGGCGGTCTGCACGGCGTAGGCGCGTCTGTAGTTAATGCTCTTGCTGATCATATGAAGGTCCAGGTACGCCGTGACGGCAACATCTATGAGATCGAATTCGAGAAGGGTAAGACCACTGTTCCGCTCCATATCGTAGGCACCTGTGATAAGGAAGATACAGGTACGAAGACCAACTTTATCCCTGATAATTCCATCTTCCCGGATATCGTTTTCGACTTCGATTCAATGATCACACGTTACCGTGAGATGGCTTTCCTTAACAAGGAAGTTACGATCGATCTTACTGATGACAGAGGCGCTGAACCTGTCAAGAAGCACCTCCATTATGACGGCGGTATCATCTCCTTCGTTGAGTATCTGAACAGACATAAGGAAGCTATTAATACACCTCCTATCTACTTTGCTACAAAGCAGGGAGATAACTTCGTAGAGATCGCTCTCCAGTACAATGACTCCTATCAGGAGACTGTATATACATACGCTAACAATATCGCCACACCTGAAGGCGGTACACACCTTGTTGGTTTCCGTGCAGCCATGACAAGAGCTATTAATGACTATGCCAAGAAGTATAAGTTCATTAAGGACGGCGACGTTAAGCTCCAGGGTGAAGATACAAGAGAAGGTCTTGCTGCGATCATCTCAGTTAAGCTTCCTGATCCTCAGTTCGAAGGTCAGACAAAGAGTAAGCTCGGTAATGCTGAGATCAGACCTATGGTGGACAGCGCAGTATATGAGAAGCTCGAGATCTATCTTGAAGAGCATCCTGATATTGCAAAGCTCATCATGGATAAGTGCCTTTCTGCTTCCAGAGCAAGAGACGCTGCAAAGAGAGCAAGAGAACTTACAAGAAGAAAGACAGTATTTGAGAATAATGCATTGCCCGGTAAGCTTGCTGACTGCCAGAGCGATGAGGCAGAGTTCTGCGAGATCTTCATCGTAGAGGGTGACTCCGCAGGCGGATCCGCAAAGCAGGGCAGAGAACGTAAGTATCAGGCTATCCTCCCTCTCTGGGGCAAGATGCTCAACGTTGAGAAGGCCAGGATCGATAAGGTATATTCCAATGAGAAGCTCCAGCCTGTCGTTATGGCTTTGGGTGCCGGAATCGGTGATGAATTCGATGAGACAAAGCTCAGATACCATAAGGTAATCATCATGGCCGATGCCGACGTCGACGGTTCACACATCAGAACACTCCTTCTCACATTCTTCTTCAGATATTTAAAGCCCCTCGTTGAAGGCGGATATGTCTATATCGCATGTCCTCCGCTCTACAAGGTCTATAAGGGTGATGAAGCATATTACGCTTATGACGATAAGGAGATCGAGCAGATCAAGGCCGAACATAAGTGGGACAATCCTCTTATCCAGCGATTCAAGGGTCTTGGTGAGATGAGTTCCGAACAGCTCTGGGAGACAACAATGAATCCTGTTACAAGAAAGCTGTTAAGAGTTACTCTTAAGGACGCACAGGAAGCTGACGAGACATTCAACCTTCTCATGGGCGACCAGGTAGAACCCCGTAAGGAATTCATTCAGGAGAATGCAAAGCTCGCTAATATCGATAACTGATACTAATCGGGTCATATCCTTTAAAACGGGTGTTCGGAACAATTCCGGCACCCGTTTTGCTTTAATTGTTCCACGTGGAACATTCCAGGGAAGGACCCGGGGAACAGAGTAAGATTGTTCCACGTGGAACAATGAACAAGTTCTGAACAATTTCTCCAACGTGACGAATATGAAAATGTTCCACGTGGAACATTTGGAAGAAATTGTATTAAAGATGACATATATTATTCTTATTTATAATGTTAGAATTAGCGTATCTGAAATAGGAATACTTATAAAAGGAGTTAAATATGGCGACAGTAATTGCACTTGTAAACCAAAAGGGCGGTGTCGGAAAGACCACAACCGCTGTCAATCTTGCCGCTTTCCTTGGTAAGAAGAAGAAAAAGGTCCTCCTGATAGACATGGATCCTCAGGCAAATGCCACGAGCGGCCTCGGTATCGACAAGCGTGAACTTGAACTCACAGCCTACGATGTTCTTATCAATGAGACACCTCTCTCAGAAGTGATCTATGAGACCAATGCAGAAAATGTAGATATCTGCCCTACCAACATCAATCTGGCAGGCGCTGAGGTCGAACTCGTAACGGTCATTTCCAGAGAACAGATACTTAAAAATGCTATCAAGCCTGTGCTTGATTCCTATGACTTCATAATACTGGACAGCCCGCCGTCATTGGGTTTGCTGACTATCAACGCGCTTACTGCAGCTGACAGACTGGTCATCCCTATCCAGGGCGAATACTATGCCTTAGAGGGACTCTCCCAGCTCATGGATACGATCAATATCGTTAAGAAAAAGCTCAATCCGGATCTTGAGATCCTGGGTGTTGTTCTTACGATGTTCAATATGAGAACACAGCTTTCAAGACAGGTTAAGGAAGAGACAGATAAGTACTTCGGAACCAAAGTCTTCAAGACTGTAATCCCCAGAAATGTCAGGCTTGCAGAGGCTCCGAGCCACGGCCTTGCCATCTGCGACTATGATAAGAATTCCAAGGGCGCCAAGGCTTATGAGGCTTTGGTAAAAGAAGTAATCAAGCGAGTATAAGGAGAACGATATGGCTAATATAAAGAAAAAGGTAACCGCAAAGGCTGCACCTAAGAAGACTACAGCAAAGAAACCTGCAGCAAAGACCACAGCAAAGAAAGCATCCGCTAAGGCTGCTCCCAAGAAGGCAGCTACAAAGGTCGTTGCAAAGAAGGCTCCTATGAAGCCTGCTGTTAAGGCTCCCGTAAAGAAAGCTGCTCCCGCTCCCAAGGCTGCACGCCCCATCGCTAACATCAAGGCAGTATCAGAGAGCAAGACTGCTATGGGCAGAGGTCTCGGCGCACTCCTTTCAGCTGACGGCATTCCTGAGAATAAGAGAGATTCTGTTGTTGAACTCAAGATCAATGACATCTCCCCTAATAACGGCCAGCCGAGAAAGATCTTCAATGATGAGTCATTGAACGAACTCGCAAATTCTATTCAGGAGATCGGTGTCATCCAGCCCATCATCGTTCAGCGCAAGGGCGACGGCTACAGGATCGTAGCCGGAGAGCGCCGCTGGAGAGCAGCACGTATCGCAGGCCTTTCTGTTATCCCTGCAATCGTAAGAGATCTTACGGACAGAGAGACAATGGAGCAGGCTCTTATCGAGAACATTCAGAGAGAAGACTTAAACCCTATTGAAGAAGCTGCAGCAATGCAGAATCTTCTTAAGATCCACAAGCTCACACAGGACCAGCTCGCTAAGAGACTCGGTAAGCCGAGAGCAACTATCGCAAACACGATCCGTATCCTTAACCTTGATGAGTCACTCCAGGAATTCGTAAGCCGCGGAGATCTCTCAGAAGGACACGCCAAGGCGATCCTCGGTCTTAAGGAGAAGGAAGATCAGCGCAAGGTAGCTGATGTCATCATGACACGCGATCTCAACGTACGTCAGGCTGAAGCTCTTGTTAAGAAGTATCTTGAAGCTCAGGATAACCCGACCAAGAAGCAGATCATTGAGCAGCCTGATATCCGCTTCACTCTTAGCATTAAGGACGTTGAGACAAAGCTCAAGAAGGAACTCGGCGCCAAGACAAAGATCAAGGTGCTGGACAACGCTACAGGCCGCGGCCGTATCGTTATCGATTATAAGAACAACGAAGACTTAGACAGACTTATCGAGATCCTGTGCGGTCAGTAAGACTGTTTGCTGAAGGCATTGAAAAGCATAAGATCAGGACATTTCAAGGATATACTTGCAAACTGGTTCTGATGTATGTATAATTAAGTGCCTTTAAATGGAGCTGTATCGAAGCGGTCATAACGAGGCGGTCTTGAAAACCGTTTGCCTTCACGGGCACCAGGGTTCGAATCCCTGCGGCTCCGCCAAAACCTACAACGACGATCGGAATTTACCGGTCGTCGTTTTATTTGTTCATAAGTAATCGTTCTTTAATTCAAAAATAATTTCCTATATAATAATCGGCGGAATATAAAT
>JAEFBA010000110.1 GCA_016292145.1 Saccharofermentans sp. | reverse complement strand
GCCTGACGAGCGGGCTTAAGGTACTGACGGGGATCGAAGTGATCAGGGTGCTCAGCGAAGTACTTACGGATGTTACCTGTCATAGCAAGACGGATATCGGAGTCGATGTTGATCTTGCATACAGCGAGTGTAGCTGCCTTACGGAGCTGCTCTTCAGGGATACCAACTGCATCAGGCATATTTCCGCCGTACTGGTTAACCATCTTAACGAACTCCTGAGGTACGGAAGAAGAACCGTGGAGAACGATAGGGAAGCCGGGGAGTCTCTTGATGCACTCTTCGAGAACGTCGAAGCGGAGCGGAGGAGGTACAAGGATGCCATCTGCATTTCTTGTGCACTGAGCTGCTGTGAACTTGTAAGCACCGTGAGAAGTACCGATAGCGATAGCGAGTGAGTCGCATCCTGTTCTGGAAACGAATTCCTCAACCTCTTCAGGTCTTGTGTAGCTCTCGTGGCCAGCCTCTACGACAACCTCATCCTCGATACCAGCGAGTGTACCGAGCTCAGCCTCTACAACTACGCCGTGGTCGTGAGCATACTCAACAACCTGCTTTGTGAGAGCGATGTTGTCCTCGAAAGACTTGGAAGAAGCGTCGATCATTACGGATGTGAAGCCGCCGTCGATGCATGACTTACAAAGCTCGAATGTATCACCGTGGTCAAGGTGAAGAGCGATCGGGATATCAGGATTCTCGATGACAGCTGCCTCAACGAGCTTTACAAGGTATGTGTGGTTAGCGTAAGCTCTTGCGCCCTTGGAAACCTGAAGGATAACAGGGCTCTTGAGCTCACCTGCTGCTTCTGTGATTCCCTGAACGATTTCCATGTTGTTTACGTTGAAAGCACCAACAGCATAACCGCCGTCATAAGCCTTCTTGAACATCTCAGTCGTTGTTACTAAAGACATATATATATCCTCCTAACGAATTTTGTCTTGACGCTCTTATATTACAATCTTTTTGTCAAAACTCAACCGCAAAATGGAGGAAAGTATCCCATATTAACAGAAGATTTCCATATAAAAGGGGCCTTTTTTGCCAAATGATTTTCGCTATGCCCGAAAACGGGTTAATTGCGGCTAACTTTTGATAATATAAAAGCAGGCCGCGCAATTGCAGCCTGCCTGATCGCCTTATCTTTATGAAAGACTTATTTTGCGAGCTTTGTGCCGCACTTAAGGCAGAAGACCGCCTCAGGATCCGTGATCTCAGCGCCGCAGTTAGGGCAGATTACCGTATTTGCAGCCTTCTCTTCCCTGGCCTTCTCTACCTCAGCCTCTTTCCTGGCTGCCTCTTTGGCATCGTCTCTCTCGGCCCAGTCATTTGCCTTGTTTACAACGACGGCACCGGACTTGACGATGGACTTGCCGAGCTGCTTGAACGCGCCGCCCAAGTCCTTGCCGGTCTCTTTCCAATCATCCTTCAGACTTCCCATTGCTTATTCCTCCATATGGTTTAGGTGTTACATACAGATTATTGCACGGGGCATCCGAAAAAGGTAGACTCTTGAACTTCCTTTACTTTCCGGGGTGAAGGTCAGGTATAGGATCAGTCCTTAGCGGGCTTTTTGGTGACCAAGGCCTCGAAAACACCGTCTTTCAGCTGCGTCTTAAGGCAGAGCTTGTGCTGCTCCAGTATCCTTCCGGCGATCGCAAGACCTGTGCCCGGAGTAAATTTCGCTGCATCAGTCTTATTCGTGATCTTAAAGCCTTTGCCCGTGATGTCGGCTTCGACCGGAGCGCCGGCGGTCCTGTATTTCGAGGCATTGTCGATAAGACAGAAGAGCGCGGTCTTGAAATAATCCTTGTCCATCTTAATGTCAGCATCGCCTTTGATGTTGACCGTGATGCCGGCCTTTTCCGCAGCCTCTGCCATGGCAGTGCGTACGGAGGCCTTGATGAACTTGCGGTCCGACTTCTCGGCGGTCCTAAGGATGGCTTCGATGTCCTTGTTCATCTCGGAGGTCTTGGCAAGGATCTGATCTGCGTAGCGGTCCTTCTCTTCGCCCGACTCTACATCTTTAAGGTTCTCGGCATAGCCGCCCAGGATCTGCAGCGGTGTCTTCATGTTGTGTGCCAGAGAATCTATGAGGTTGTTCTTGAAGTTGTTGTTCTCGTATGCCTTCTTGTACTGCGAATAAGGCCTGATCGCCGTAAGCAGGGCGATGCCGACGCAGAGGACAAAGAGAACTATGCCCAGGAGGATCAGGAAAGGCTGGTAGAAAGCCTCAAAAGGTGCAGTCTTCATGACGAATTCAACCATGTACTGCCGGCCATTGATCATGTAGACGTTGATCTTGCCTCTTGTATTATCCTCAGTGGTTATCGAATAGCTATACTCACCCTGATGTGAGTTGTCCGCTCCGCCGTATGCGTAGTACTTAGTATATTCAAGATCGCGGTCCCAGTCGTAATCGTCTCCGAATCTGTTGTCAAACTCACTCGTAAGATCATTAAGATTCTTTGCAAGGAAGATCTTCTCCAGGTCGTTTAAGTATGCATCCGGGCGCTTTCCTCTCTCGTAGAAATACAGCTCGTTGGAAAAGCCTTCTTCATCTACCGTAATATACTTATCTGCTTTTGACTGATCCGTAAAATCCCATTTCTTCCCAAATGGTCTGTCCTGCCAGGGTTCATATCCGGTCTGGTCAACCTTACCGATATGAAGCATTCCGTCTTCAACGTAATGGGTTTTTACAAGCGGCTGGCTGTACTTTGCGTATCCGCTGAATTCCGTGGCTACACAGAACAGCTTGTTTGCATAGTAACCTTCAGCCAGAGCACACAGATCCCAGCTGTTGGTATAATCCGTAGCCATGAGCCCTGTTAACTGCCAGGCCTCATCACTCTTAACATACTTGATAACCCAGTCTTTATCATTCAAATGCAAGATCTTCTGTCCCTGTGCGAGCAAAGCCTCATCATTTGTAACGTTAAACCAGGAATAAATATTATCCTCTACTGGAATGACGTCATATCTTGTCTCGTAGATAGTCTCAATGTTTCCATCTTCATTGATCTTCGCAAACTTAAGATAATCAGCTCTATAGATGTTCGTAATGATCTCTATAAATGTCTCATCGTATCTGCCGTTGTCGTAATTATCTAAGAGCTTCTTATAAACATCTGCGCGGTCACGGAAACCATTGTCTACCATGGTTGAGAAAAGGTTTGAAATAGAAACAACCGTCAAGCCGAATATCATGGCGCCGATGATAAGCCCTGCGATCACCCTGCTGATGGCAAAATGGAAATAATTTTTCCTTTTCATGATGTAACTCCTCCCCGTAAACTTGCGGCCGTCCTTATTTTCGGACGCTCCTTAATCGAACCTGTATCCGACACCGATAAGGGTCTTGATACGGTCGCCTTCTTTGCGAAGTTTTTTGCGGAGATTCTTGACGCGGTTGTCGATAACGCGCTCGGAGATGTAATCATCCCCGCCCCAGGCAACTGCCAGCAAGAGTTTTCTCGTGACTGCAACGCCCGGGTGTTCCATCATGTACTTTAAGATCGCATATTCCTTCGGTGGAAGATCGACCACATCCCCTGCCACGCGGACTTCGAATCTCAGGGGATCGAGCTCTATCTGCCCGCTCGTAAGGACTTTGCGCTCCACATGTTCAGTTCCAGCACGCTCAAGGATCGCCAGGAGCTTTTTGTACAGGACCGCTATCGAAAAAGGCTTCACGATATAATCGTCTGCGCCAAGTTCGTAGCCGTACAGGATGTCTTCCTCCCTGACCTTTCCCGTAAGGAAAACGACCGGCTTATCCGACCTCCTCCTGATGATCTTACAGAGCTCAAAGCCGTCCAGGCCCGGCATCATTATGTCAAGAAGGAAGAGATCGTACTCTTCGTTGAGGATCTTACTAAGGCCCAGATTTCCGTCCTCAGCAAAATCCAGCGCAATCTGATCGCGCCTCCCGAAATAATCGCCGATGACCTGCCTTATCTGGCTGTCATCCTCAACGAGCAAGACTCTGTACATGAGAACCTCCGTTAAGTATTGCATCGGCCACTAAGTGTCTTGGAATAAATGCGCGGGACGGACAATAGTATCCAAGGAGCTCGAGTGAGACATACGCTTGTATGGCGAACGAGAGCAACGAAGGAGACTGACGTCCGGACAAGCATTTACCATGATAATTAGTGGTCGATGCAATAATGTTACAGGTCTAGTGTATCGTTAGTGTATTGTTTTGAAAACGGGCGGGGCAAATCACGACTGTAATACAGGGGGGTAAAAACAGGCCAACAATTATATAAAACGGCGTTTTTATATAATTGTCACCCCTAAAAAAGCGGCATGCATTACAGCGGCGCTGCAGAAAATGACTTCAAACGGCATTTGTTTGTTGAAACTGATAATCAGTTTCATATTGACACTCCATACCGGCGCTCCTATAATACTTTTCCGTACCCTATAAATAAGAAGAGGCCTAAATGGAGCAGCTGATCTGCAAAAACTTAAAACTCGGATACGAGAATATCACCCTCGCTGAGGACTTGAGCTTCAGCGTCGAAGCGGGTGATTATCTTTGCATCGTCGGCGAAAACGGCGCGGGCAAGTCCACGCTCATGAGAACGCTCCTCCGCCTCCAGAAGCCTTTGGGCGGCACTATCGAATACCATGACGATCTGACCGCATCTTCGATCGGTTATCTTCCGCAGCAGACGATAGTCCAGAAGGATTTCCCTGCTTCAGTATATGAGGTCGTCCTCTCCGGCTGCCAGAACAGCCTGGGCTTCCACCTTTTCTATTCCAAGGCTGCGAAAGAAAGAGCCCGCAAGAACATGGAGCGCTTAGGGATCACGGACCTCGCGAAGAGGTGCTACAGGGAACTTTCCGGCGGCCAGCAGCAGCGTGTGCTCCTTGCAAGAGCCCTTTGCGCCACAGAGAAGATGCTCCTTCTTGACGAGCCTGTAGCGGGTTTGGATCCCCTCGTTACGAGCGAGATGTATTCCCTTATCGAGAAGCTCAACGACGAAGGCATCACGGTCATCATGATCTCACACGACATCGCGTGCTCGGTCAAATATGCCAAGCACGTTCTTCATATCGGCAACGAATTCTTCTTCGGAACAGTAGAGGACTACAAGAAGTCGCCTGCCGGAAGCAAATATCTCGGGGAAGGAGGGCACCACCATCACCATGTTTGATATCCTGATCGAAGCCCTTGCTTATCCCTTCGTAAGATACGCCTTGATCACCGGCGTTCTGATCGCGCTGTGCTCATCGCTTCTCGGAGTTATCCTTGTACTCAAGAGATTCTCATATATCGGCGACGGCTTGTCACACGTTGCATTCGGCGCGATGGCGATCGCAGCCGTTGTGGGACTTGCAGACCAGATGGTCCTGACGCTCCCCATCACGATCCTTTGCGCGATCCTGCTCCTGTGGTCAGGCCAGAACGCAAAGATAAAGGGTGATGCGGCAATAGCCATGATCTCCGTAGGCGCCCTTGCATTCGGTTATCTCCTGATGAGTATCTTCCCGACATCATCAAATGTCGCAGGCGATGTATGCACTTCACTCTTCGGATCCATGAAGATATTGACGCTCACCAAATCGGAGGTCGTCCTCTGTATCGTTCTGTCGATCGTTGTGGTAATAACTTTTGTGCTTTTGTATAACAGGTTTTTCGCGGTCACATTCGATGAGAGCTTTGCAAAGGCCGTCGGCACGAAGACCAGACTTCTTAATTTTGTGATCGCAACGGTTATCGCAGTCATCATCGTTCTTGCAATGAACCTCGTAGGTTCGCTCCTCGTATCCGCGCTCGTTATTTTCCCTGCTCTTTCGGCAATGAGGATCTTCAAGAGCTTTAAGTCGGTTACGGTCTTCTCGGCAATACTTTCCGTCTTCTGCGCATTTACGGGTATCATTCTCTCGTTCCTCTTCAATACGCCCGTCGGATCAACGATCGTAATTACGGACATCGCTGCATTTGTGATCTGCTCTGTAATAGGAAAGATCAGGGGCTGATCACTTCATATATTTCGACATCGTCTCACCCCAGAGACCGATACGTTCATAGGTAATGAGCTTGCAGAGCGCATCAGTCAGCTTGCCGAATTTCCTGTAGAAAAGATTGAACATCAGATATGCAGCGCGCTGATCCTTCTTCTCCGGAATGCGCCTGATTATGTTCCTGAACGAATAGATCTTCTTATACATCCCGAGATAGCCTTTATAGAGGTCTTCCGGAGATATGTCCGAAGGCTTGTAGACTACGTTCGCCGTGTTGTAAAGGGACAGATCGTCTGTTAATATCCTGCCCTCTTCCTTCATCCTGTCATAGAGTTTTGTGCCGGGATAAGGCGTTAAGATGTGTGAGGTAACGGTCTCGATCTTATTCTTTACGATCCAGTCAAGTGTGTCCTTGAAGGTGTCTTTCGTATCTCCGTCGAGCCCGAAAACAAAACTTGCGTTGATCATGATGCCCCTGTCATGGATATTCCTGATCGCGCGCTCATATGTGTCCGTGTGATTCTGGACTTTATGAACATTGGATACGGCATTCTGGTTGATGCTCTCAAAGCCTATGAACAGGCCCTGGCAACCGCTCTCCTTCATGAGGTCTAAAAGCTCTTCATCGTATGCGGCATTGATCGATACCGCGGCATTCCACCTGATATGAAGGGCCTTGAGCCTTTTAAGGAATTCGCGTGTCCACTTAGGGTTCCCGCAGAAGTTGTCATCTATTATCATGATGTGCTTCTTATTGAGCATCCTTATCTCGTCCAAGACCACATCGATATCACGGTTGATGAACTGCTGGTCATTGCCGCTGTTGTAGCAGAAATCGCATCTGAAAGGACATCCTCTGCTCGTGTGGATTATGTTGCAGTAAAGGTAATCCCTGTGATCGACCAGGTCATAGGCAGGACTTACGATGTCACCGGTGGTAAGCTTCCTGCAGCGGTAGATCTTCTTAAGACAACCGTTCTCAAGATCCTCCATGATCTGAGGCCAGGTGCCTTCTGCCGCGCCCACGCACAAAACGTCGAAAAGCCCGTCCTCTATCGTATTGAGCGCCGTTGTGATGTGTATCCCGCCGGCTACGACAGGGATGCCTTTTGCACGGTATGCTTTCGAGATCTCTATGGCTCTCGGAAGAGCATCTACCGTTATGGAGATACCTACGATATCAGGAGAATCCGTAAGATCGATATCTCTGATGTTCTCGTTCTCGATCCTGATCTCATGCCTGTCACGGATAATGTTGGCGATCGTAAGAAGTCCTAAAGGAGGCGACATGTGAAGCTTAAGATCCGTGTCGACGGGTCTTTTATGCATCCTTGGCATTATGAGTTTAACGTAAGCCATATAACACCCCGTAAGAGCCTAGTGCATAGCGTTAATGAAGGCTGCTAACGATATGTAACCGTACAGGAGCACAGCAGCCGTATCGAGGATATAAAGGACCATCAGGACCTTGCCGAAGAGACAATCCTTCTTATGCAGCCTGACACCGATCATCAAACCCCATGACGCAAAATAGGGAGCAAACACCATTAAATGCATCAGCAACATGATTGCCATGCTGTTAAATACAGATCCAAAAAGACGAGCGTAAATACCGATATATAACAA
>JAEFBA010000109.1 GCA_016292145.1 Saccharofermentans sp. | reverse complement strand
CTGTTGTTACAAGTCCTTTAACATTTGAAGGCGCTAAGAGAGCCGCTAACGCAGAGCGCGGTATCCGTGAGCTTCAGAAGTCCGTTGACTCTCTCATCATCGTTTCCAACGACAAGCTCTTAGACGTAGTTGATGACAATACAAGCTTTGAAGAAGCATTCAACATGGCTGACCAGGTATTGAAGTTCGGTGTTGCCGGTATTTCTGACCTCGTTGCTATCCCCGGACTCATCAACCTCGACCTGGCAGACGTTACACGTGTCATGAAGGATGCAGGCGTATGCCACATGGGTATCGGCCGTGCTTCCGGTGAGGACAGAGCTTCCGTTGCTATCAAGCAGGCTATCAACTCACCTCTCCTCGATACAACGATCGACGGCGCTACAGGTGTTATCCTTAACTTCACAGGCGGCAGAGGAATGCGTCTTTCCGAGATCGACGCTGCTTCTTCCATCGTTCGTCAGGCAGCAGCTCCTGAAGCAGAGATCATCGTCGGTGCAGTCGTTGACGATTCACTCGAAGATGAGCTCATGATCACAGTCATCGCTTCGGGTTTTGACGGAACAGTCAATGCTTCTGCAGGTCACAGAGCAAGCACATCAGTTCTCTCCAGAGAGAATCCTACATTGATTTCAGCAAGACAGCCTGTTGCTCCTCAGCCGAGAACAGACTATACACCCAGACAGCCCGAGCCCGCTCCGGCACCCGTTCCGGTACAGAGACCTCAGCCCGGCTTCAGATTCGGTGACGAGTCCGTAGCACCCGCACCTGCTCCTCAGGCAGTTCAGCAGGTTCCTATGCAGCAGGCTCCCGTTCAGCAGATGCCCGTACAGCCCATGCCTCAGCAGCCGGCTCCGGCACCTTCTCCGATCCCGACACAGCAGCCGGTACAGATGGGTGGCAGACCTCAGGCTAACGTAGCACCTGCAGCTGATGAGAAGGCTCAGAAGTCAGCCAAGCCTTGGTTCATGTTCGGTAAGGACGGACAGTAATTTAAAGGAGTCCTTCCGTGATCTGTCCGAAATGCGGCGCGAATGACGACAAGGTCCTGGATTCAAGACCGACTGATGACGGCTTCGCTGTCAGAAGAAGACGTGTATGTCTTGTCTGTGGCGCAAGGTTCTCGACGATCGAGAAGATTGAAGGCTTAAAGCCCATGGTCGTCAAGAAGGACGGAACCAAGCAGCTTTACGATCCTGATAAGATCCTAAGAAGCCTTGACGTTGCCTGCCAGAAGCGCGGAGTATCTCAACAGGTCAAAGAGAATATCGTTTCCGATATTACACATCTCGTAGAAGAGAGATTTAATAAAGAGATAACCTCGTCCGAGATCGGCGAGTTTATCATGTCGAAGCTTATGGACATAGACCGCGTATCTTATGTCCGCTTCGCATCGGTATATAAGAACTTCACGGATCTGGATTCTTATACGGCCGAGATCAATAATTTTGACGTGGGAAGCATGGCTTCTGACGAAGGGTAAGGGCTTGTAACATTGTTACAAACAGGGAAAACCTAAGAAAGTTGTAGACCAGGGGTGATCTTATGGCAGCTAACAAGGTTTTGCTCGTAGACGACGATCCGGGCATCATTGAAGTACTTAAGCTTTACTTTGAGAAAGAGGGTTATCAGGTATCCACATGCATGCAGGGTGATAAAGCAATAGCTGCTTTCAACGCCTTTGCTCCTGATATCGTTATCCTGGATCTTATGCTTCCGGGAATGGACGGCAATGACATCTGCCGTGAGATCAGAAAGACATCCGAATGTCCGATCATCATGCTTACAGCAAGAACCGATACTCTCGATAAGATCGTCGGTCTTGAGTTAGGCGCTGATGACTATATTCCGAAGCCGTTTGAGCCTAAGGAAGTACTTGCCAGAGTAAAGGCAGTATTAAGACGTACAGATAAGCGCGACGCAGCTCCTGCAGCTGCCGAGAAGAGTGAAGGATCTGCCGACATCATTACCTATCCCGGTTTTTCCGTCGATAAGATCCGTTATGTAGTAAGTGTGGACGGCAATGAGATCTACATGCCGCCCAAGGAGCTTGAGCTCTTATTCTTCCTTGCATCCAATCCGAACAGGGTATTCACAAGAGAGCAACTCTTGGAGAACGTTTGGGGATATGATTTCTACGGAGAATCCCGTACGGTCGATGTCCACATCAAGCGTATCAGAGAGAAGATCGAGAATCCCGACAGAGAGCAGAACTGGAGTATTAAGACCGTTTGGAGCAAGGGTTATAAATTCGAGACGAGGTAAGTAATTAATGACGCCGAGAGCTGACGGTAAGCGGGTATCGGCGGGATTTGCCGTTTTTCTCATATCCTTCCTTGTATTGACGACTTTGATTGTTTTCGCAGTCTTGTTGTTCCTTTCATATGAGAATATGTATAACAGCCTCGTCATTGAAGTATCTGCCGGTACCGACAGTGCATGCCGTGACCTGGCCTCCGATATAACTTCGATCACGTCGCTTCAGGACGAAGCTTTCAAATATACACTTAATGACGACGGCTCGGATAATTTCAAGAATTCCAGGATTATCGACAAGTTCGTCAATTCCCAGACATACCGTTCGAGCGGCTCCGTTTATATAACGGATAAGGACGGCAGAGTCTATTGCCGCAACAACTTTGTTTTCGATGCCTTGGATAACATTGAGACCTCAGATGACGGTCCTTTGAAGATCACACAGGAAAACGTTCTGGAGATGCTTAAGGCTGCTGACACTGAAGGCCAGGCCAGGATCTCTCCCGCAAGCTCAGGCAGGGTCGTTTCTATAAGCTGCATCAAGGTAACCGGAACCGGGTATTTTGTAATCGTAAGCAACAGTGAAGGCACGGAACAGACCAAGGCAGATTATGTCAGGATCATTCTCATTCCTGCAGTAGTTGCGATGATAATAGCGATAGTCCTTTATGCAGTATTCGTATACTTAAGCCTAATGCCGATAAAGGACATCTCTCATGCGATCTCCAGAGTTGCCGAAGGCGATTATTCCGTAAGAGTTAATCCGAAGTATTCGGATCCTGATGACTATGCGACTTTATCGATATCTTCGGAATTCTCGGAGATGGGCAGTACGGTCAATAAGATGATCGAATCGCTCGAAAACCAGGAGCGCGACAGAGAGATGTTCATCTCATCTATCGCCCATGATATAAGGACTCCTCTTACATCAATAAACGGCTTTGTCACCGCCATGTTAGACGGTACGATCCCTGAAGATAAGCAGGATCATTATCTCGATCTCATCAAGCAGCAGACCGACAGAATAAGAACGCTCGTAACACAGATGACAGAAGCGTCTTCGCTGTCTCACCCGGATCCTGACATGATGGAAGAGTTCAATATCAACGACATGATCAATGACATCGTCGATAACCTTGAAGCGCAGCTTACGGACAAACAGATAAGAGTAATAAAGTCATTGGATCCCGGTCCCGAAATCATGGCTTATGGTGAAGCGCAGCAGCTTTGCAGGGTAATAATAAACATCATAACGAATGCTATCAAATTCACGCCCCAGAACGGCGAGATCAAGATATCCACGGAGACCAATCCTAAAGCAAGGAAGATATTCATCTCCGTAGAGGACTCCGGCGCAGGCGTCGAAGAGTCAAAGAGGCAGAGGATATTCGAGAGTTTCTATCAGGCGGATTCCTCGCGTAAATCCGAAGGCTTCGGCTTGGGTCTTTACATCTGTAAGCAGATCCTGGCAGGTCACGGACAGACGATCATCTGTGAAGAAGGACGTGAATTGGGCGGCGCAAGATTTGTATTCTCATTCCCTTATCCGCCTGAAGAGCAGGAGCAGTAATCTTGGCCGGCAATAATTCGAAAAACAAAGCTCTCGCTAATAAGATCTATGATGCGCTGTCAAGGGAATTTCCCGACAGCACATGCTCTCTTGAATACGATTGTCCCCAAAACCTGGCCATAAGAGGCATATTGTCCGCACAATGCACCGACAAAAGGGTTAATATTACTGCAGCAGAACTCTTCGCGAAATATCCGGACATGGAATCGATCGCAAGAGAAGATCCTGAGGCTATCGCAGCCATCATCAAGCCCTGCGGCCTTACCGCATCCAAGACGAAGTCTGTAATGGCTTTTGCGGAGAAGATGACCGGAGAATGGGGAGGCGTTATTCCCAACGATGTTGACCTTCTTATGGAGGTTCCGGGCATCGGCAGGAAGATCGCGAACCTTATCGTGGGAGAGGTCTACAGAACGCCTGCAGTGGTCGTTGATACGCACTGCAAGCGCGTAATGAAGAGAATAGGAATAACAGAGAGCAGTGACCCTGCAAAAGTAGAGAAGGACATAATGAAGGTATTTCCTGAAGATCAGTGGATTGCGATAGGACATCTGTCCGTCGATCTCGGAAGAAAGTACTGCACGGCCCAGTCACCCAAGTGCGGCGAGTGTCCGTGTGCTTCTTTCTGCAAGAGGAGGATATAAGACATGGCAGCTATCCATCTGTCTAATCCCGTTACAGATCTTTACGGTGTCGGTCCTTCTGCCGAAGAGAAGCTTGCAAAGCTTGATATCTACACGATCTACGACCTCATAGCTTTTATCCCGTGGCGTTATGACGACTGGTCCAACGTAGGTTCGATCGGTTCGTTCGATATGGCTGACCGCTTTGATGACAACACGGGTTATGACCTGTCATTCAGAGGTACTATAACGACTAATCCTTCAGTCAACATCACGAGCAGGAAGAAGCCTCTGAGCTTCTTCGTAAGTGACGGTACGGGAAGGATCAAGCTGACATTTTTTAATTCGCCGTATCTTTCCGGGAAGTTCTCTTTAGGAGACGAGTGCTTTATCCATGGCCAGGTCACGCTCTTTAACGGCCAGATGCAGATGGTAAACCCATATATTGAGAAGGCGGAGAAGATCACTGATGATGCTCTCGTAAGGCCTGTATATCATTTAACTTCAGGACTTACTTCAAACAACATTTCAAAGTGGGTCAGTACGGCTATCAAGCTTTGCGGTGATGAACTCTTATCCTGCATCCCTCATAGCATTGCAGAACAGAAAGGCTTCGTATCACCCAAGGAAGCATACCTGATGGCGCATTTCCCGGCATCACTTGAAGATGCAAGGAGAGCACGGGAACAGTTAGCTTATGAAGAATTGATCCTTCTTGGCATCGGCATGAAGCTCTACAGCTCCGGTCACGGGATAAAGGAAGTTGCAGAGCAGGTAATACCATCAGGTCCAAATGCAATAAGCCGTGACCTCGCAGCAAGATGGAATCAGATAAAGAGCAATCTCGGGTTCGCTCTGACAGGCGACCAGACGGCTGCATTCAGAGACGTCCAGACAGACCTCATGTCCACTACTCCGATGAACAGGCTTATACAGGGTGATGTAGGTTCAGGCAAGACCATGGTTGCAGCCCTGTCCATGCTTATAACAGCGCTTATGGGCAAGCAGGCAGTGCTCCTTGCACCCACATCAGTACTAGCTACGCAGCACTATAAGACAATATCCGGTCTCATGAGGAACAGCGGCATGGAGCCGGTGCTCCTGCTCGGTAAGACAAAGGCTTCTGAGAAGGCTGAGATAAAGGAGAAGATCGCAACAGGGGAAGCGAGGGTTATCATAGGAACACATGCGCTCCTTACGGATGATATAAGATTCAAGGATCTTGCTCTTGTAATAGCAGACGAGCAGCACCGCTTCGGCGTTAAGCAGAGGGAGAAGCTCCTTTTCAAAGACGAGGGATCTGACGGCACTATAAAGAGCGTCCATAACCTCGTAATGACCGCCACACCGATCCCGAGGACCCTTGCGATGGTCATCTACGGCGACATGGCCACATCCGTTATCAGGGAAAAGCCCAAGGGACGTCAGGAGATAACAACATGGTTTGTTAACTCCAAGAAGAGCAAGGCTATAGAAGAGATGATGAGCGTAAAGCTCGCTGCAGGTGAGCAGGTCTATATCGTCTGCGCCAAGATCGATAAGGATGAGACTGAAGCAGGTTCAGACTATCTTGTAGGAGAGCCTGTCGGAGGAGATGAGAGCGTAACCAGCGTTTTCGACATGAAGAAACAGGTCGATTCGATGAGCAATCTCTCGCAGTATAAGAGCGCTGTCCTTTACGGCTCCATGAAGGAGAAGGACAAGCTCGAGACAATGGAAAGATTCATCTCAGGCGATATCAAGATACTTATATCTACGACAGTTATTGAGGTCGGCGTCGACAACCCGAATGCCAATGTCATGATAATCATGGATGCTGACAGGTTCGGTCTTTCGACACTGCACCAGTTAAGAGGCCGTATCGGCAGAGGTGACAAGAAGTCTTTCTGTCTTTTGGTTTCCGAATCGAGATCGGAACTTGCGCTCTCGAGAATGAAGATGATGTGCGAATCATCGGACGGTTTTGAACTCGCGGAGAAGGACCTTGAATTAAGAGGCCCCGGTGATTTCTACGGCACAAGACAGCACGGTATCCCTACACTTCGCGCCGCAAACCTTTATACTGATATGAAGATCGCAACAGAGGCGACCGAAGCCGTAAACAAGATAATCGAAGCAGGCGGACAGGAAGCCGAGCGCTTAAATGAAGCGATCAAGAAGATGTTCGAGTTAAGATTTGCAAGGAAGATGGAGCAGTTATAATGCCTAGAGTAGTAACGGGAAGATTCAGAGGTGCCATATTGCAGGCGCCCGAAGGAGATAAGACAAGGCCTACGACCGATAAGGTCAAGGAGGCTTTGTTCTCGATAATACAGGCATATGTTCCGGATTCTGAATTCCTGGATCTTTTCGCCGGCTCCGGACAGATAGGAATAGAAGCCTTAAGCCGCGGTGCAAAGCGCGTAACTCTTGTCGAGAGGAGCGGCCAGGCGGCTGGGATCATCGGGAAGAACATCGCCAAGATAAGGATGGAAGGTTCTGACGAACTGAGGTTCTACAAGAAGAGCGTCGCCCAGGCATTGGAGGCCTTAGGGCAGGAAGGCGAGAAATTTGATATTATATTCATGGACCCTCCCTACAAGGACGTGCCCTTAAGGCTTGATGAGGCAACGAAGCTTATAAATACCTTCGGTATGCTGAATAATGACGGGATGCTGATCGTGGAACATGACAAAGACTGTGAGATTCCTGAGGAACTTAACGGTTTGAAGCATGTTCGTTCTTGTAGTTACGGGCTTACAGTGTTAACATTTTTTAAGGATATTAATATTGGAGGATAATGGTTTTGAAGGTAATGCTCTTTCCCGGGACATTCGATCCTTTTACAAGAGGACATAGAGACATTGCTAGAAGAGCGAGCAGGCTCTGTGATAAACTTGTTATTGCAGTCATGGAGAATGCTGCGAAGAAACCGATATTTACTCCTGAAGAACGTGTTGAGCTCATCAAGCTGTCGCTCAAGAACGACAACCTGGATAATGTCGAAGTCATGGCATGGGGCGGCCTTCTGGTTGACCTCTACCAGCAGCTCGGGTGCTGTGCTTCCGTAAGAGGCATCAGATCAGAGTCTGACTTCAGATATGAATCAGAGCACGCACTAGCCAACCGCCTGCTTTATTCAGGCTACGACGCTGTGCTCCTGCCCTGCAGAGACGACCTGTCTCTCATCAGTTCTTCGATGGTAAAGGAAGTAGGCTCATATGGCGGAGACTTATCAAAGATGGTTC
>JAEFBA010000108.1 GCA_016292145.1 Saccharofermentans sp. | reverse complement strand
GAAGCGGATGCTGCCGAGCTTATCAGTTACCTTAAGGAAAACAGACTCGGAAGAGTCACGTTCCTTCCTATCGAGAATATCAAGGCAAGATATGTGGATGAGGATGATCTGCGCAAGGCAAAGAGTGTCAACGGATATATCGGTGTTGCTTCAGACCTTGTAAGGAGCAGCCGTGACTTAGAAGACATCGTTGCTAACCTTCTGGGCAGGATAATAGTTGCTCACGACTTGGATAGCGCAAGAATAATCGCATCGAAGACAGGCCGTGCCTATAAGGTCATGACTTTGGAGGGCGATTCTGTTAACCCCGGCGGATCACTTACAGGCGGTTCGCTCAAGAAGACCGGCGCGGGAACGGGCGTTATCGGAAGAAGGGCGGAGATAGAAGCTCTCACCAAAACCGTTGCTGAACTTGAGGCAAAGCTTGCTGATTCCGAAGACCAGCGTCAGGAAGTTGACGACGGTATCGGAACGATCAAGCGTGAGCTCGCACAGCTCGGCGAACAGCTCAAGTTCTACCAGCTTGAGGAAGTCAAGGCTGAAGGCGAATACAACAACACCAAGACGAGACTCGAAGAGACAGAGGAGACTCTCGCCAACTTCGATGAGAACATGCAGACCGTATCCAAGTCTAAGTTACGGCTTGAAGAGGATATGGAAGAGCTCACCCGCATTGAGCGTGAGATCAACGGAGAACTCGCAGATTACCAGGAAGAGATCGAAGAGCAGCAGAAACTCTCAGAAGAACAGGCCGTTAAGCTCGAGCAGATCGTTGCAAAGGTCAGGGAGGCAGCTTCGCTTGCTGAACGCAAACTTACTGAAAGAAGCGGTATCTTAGATCTCGCAGGCCATATCAAGAAGCAGATCGAAGAGGCAAAGCAGGGAAGAGACAAGTTCGATGCCCAGATCAAGGAAGCCAAGGATACGGTAAACAGCATCACCAAGGAGATCAATGACCTTGATGCCAAGCTCGATGAGAATGCAAAGCAGCAGAAGGTTTTGGAAGACGTTATCGCCAAGCTCTTTGAACAGAGATCGAGCCTTTCAGGAGACCTCTCATCCTTTGGTGACAGGCTCTCTGCAAGCGGCAATGAGATAAGTGCATTGCAGGCTAAGCTCAACGCACATGTATCTAAGTATGACAAGATAATTTTCGAAATCGACCAGAACAAGAACAGGCTCTGGGAAGATTACGAGACAACATATGACAACATTAAGGATTCCGTAGAGCCCGTTACCAAGATCGGTGAACAGACAAAGAGGATCCAGACTTTAAAGAATGCCATTAAGGCATTGGGCCCTGTTAACCTCGGCGCTCTGCAGGAATTCTCCGAGCTTTCCGAGAGACTCGAGTTCATGACCAAGCAGAGGGACGATATCGAAGCTGCAAAGAAGGATCTTGAGAAGGTAATCGACGACCTCTTAACGAAGATGAGATCCGAATTTACCGAGCATTTCGATATCATCAACAAGAACTTCAGCCAGGTCTTCACGGATCTTTTCGGTGGCGGTACCGCAGAGATAATCCTCGGCAACGATTCGGAGGATGTCCTTGAGTGCGCTATCGACATCAAGGCACAGCCCCCGGGAAAGAAACTCCAGAATCTCTCGCTCCTGTCAGGCGGTGAGCGCTGCCTTACAGCTATCGGACTCCTGTTCGCTATTCAGGAATTGAAGCCTTCTCCGTTCGTCATCTTAGACGAGGTCGAGGCAGCATTAGACGACGTTAATATCACGAGATTTACGGACTTCGTCAGAAGGCATTCTGCCAAGTCCCAGTTCATCCTTGTTACGCACCGTAAGGGCACGATGGAAGCGTGCGACCAGATGTACGGTGTCACGATGGCTGAGCGCGGCGTATCCAAGATCTTGTCAATGGAGCTTAAATAATGGGATTAGCTGATCTGTTTAAAAGAGGACTCGAAAAGACCAGGAGTTTCTTTGCCGGAAGCTTTACAAAGCTTGCAGCTTCTTCAGGCCATTTCGATGAAGACATGTTAGACGAGCTTGAAGAACTCATGATAAGGGCTGACTGCGGTGTTCAGGCAGCAGACGACATCATGGACAGGGTCAAGCAGAATATCAGGAAGACCGGTGACGACAGCAAGGAAGCTGTCCTCGCATCCGTCAAGGAGAGAATGCTCGAGATCTTAGGCGAGCCGCAAAAGGTTGAGATCGTTCCGGGTAAGCTCAACATCATACTCATGATCGGCGTCAACGGTACGGGCAAGACGACCACTTCAGGCAAGCTTGCTGCTAGATACAAGAAGGAAGGCAAGAAGGTCCTTATGGCCGCATGCGATACTTTCCGTGCGGCAGCAGTAGGCCAGCTCAAGACGTGGGGCGAGAGGACCGGCACGGCCGTTATCGCTCAGGAGCAGGAGGGAGCAGATCCCGCATCCGTCGTTTTCGACGCCATCCACGCAGCACAGGCGAGAGGCACGGATGTGCTCCTCGTAGATACCGCAGGACGTCTGCACAATAAGAAGAATCTCATGGAAGAGCTCGCGAAAATCAGACGCGTCATCGAGCGTGAAGCCCCTGATGCCGTGATTAAGTCGCTGCTCATTATCGACGCTACAACAGGCCAGAATGCCGTAATCCAGGCTGAGGGCTTTGGCGAGGTCACGGGACTTGATTATGTCGGCATTACGAAGCTCGACGGAAGCGCAAAGGGTGGCGTTGCAATTGCCGTAGCTTACCAGTCCAAAAAGCCGATCGTACTTGCCGGACTCGGTGAGAGTGTAGAGGATCTGGCTGATTTCGATCCTGAACTTTTTGTCGATTCGCTCATCAACGAATAATTCGTAAAAAATCGCTGTTTTATACGGAAAATTCCGATTTTTTTTGATTGTCAAAGCATATTTTTATATGTATAATCGTTCTCGGTTTGCACTGAGGTAGGGTTATTATGCCCAAATGCTTCATAAAATCTATATCAAAATTCTTAAAAGAGAGGGGCCCGGTATATGTCATTATTAACATCTTCCTGGTTAATCGTACTCGGCGTAGTTGTGCTTGCGCTCATCTACGTTGCGTTCAACTACTTCCGTATTAAGAAGATGCCTGAAGGAACCGCTGAGATGATCGAATTATCAGGAATCATCCGTTCCGGTGCACAGACATTCCTTAAGACGGAATACAAGAGCATCGCCATCGTTGTTGGTGCGGTAGCAATTATCTTCACACTCTTTGTTGAGAAGACAAGCGGTATCACATTCCTCATCGGTGCTTTGATGAGCTCCATCGTTTGCGTACTTGGTATGCAGAGCGCTACATACGCTAACGTTCGTACTTCCAACAAGGCAAGAGAGAGCCTTTCAATCGGAGAGACAGTTAAGGTTGCTCTCTGCGGCGGTTCCATCAGCGGACTCGCAGTTCAGGGCTTCGGTATGCTGGGCTTTATTGCAGTTCTCCTTTGCTTCGGCGGAGTTCAGCATGATGCTGAGAGCCAGGGATTGATCCAGATCGGTCTTATCTGCAACCCCTACATCATGAGAATCTCAACATATTCACTCGGCTGCTCCATCGTTGCTATGTTCAACCGTGTTGCAGGCGGTAACTACACAAAGGCAGCTGATATTTCTTCAGATATCCTTGGTAAGCTCAGACATGACCTTCCTGAGGATGACTCAAGAATTCCTAACACGATCGCTGACTTCATCGGCGACAACGTTAACGACATCGCCGGCAACTGCTCCGACCTTTTGGAGTCATTCGTTGCTACAATGTCTGCTTCCATCATGATCTCCGTTACACTCTTCAAGACAGCTCTTGCTGAGGGTGAGACACAGATCACAGACGCTACATTCAACGCTACAGTCCTTTTCCCTGTCATCCTTGCAGGCTGCGGCCTTGTAGGATGCCTTATCGGTTTGGGCCTCGCTAACATCAAGAAGATGGGCGACAATCCGTCAAGAGAGCTCGACCTCTCCACATGGATCTCTGCCGGCTGCACGATCGTATTCGGCGGTGTTGCTTCTTATTTCATATTCAAGGATGTTCCTCTTTACACAGAGTTTAAGCTCGGCTGGGCTTCTCCCTGGGTTTCTTCCATCATGGGAATCATCTCCGGTATCGCTATCGGTATCATCACAGAATACTACACATCCACAGATCACAAGCCTACACAGAAGATCGCTGAGATGTGCACAGAGGGTGAGGCTTTCGTTGTTACAAAGGGTGACGCTGTTGGTTCAAGATCAGTTCTTCTCCCTGTACTCGTTATCATCATCGCTTTGATCGTTTCCGGTATCATCGGCGGTTCTTACGGTATCGCAATCTCTGCTCTCGGTATGCTCGCATTCGTTGGCGCTACAGTTTCCATCGATGCTTTCGGACCTATCGCAGATAACGCAGGCGGACTTGCAGAAGCTTGCCACCTCGCACCTGACGTTCGTAAGATCACAGATAAGCTCGACGCAGTAGGTAACACAACAGCAGCTATCGGTAAGGGCTTCGCAATCGGTTCTGCAGCATTCGCTACAGTTTCCCTCATCATGGCTTACGTAGGAAGCTACTCCGGTGACGTTGCAGTTCCGGTACTCAACTTCGCTACATTCTTCGTAGTAGCAGGCGGTATCCTCGGTGGTGCTCTTGTTGAATACTTCAGCGCTATCCTTACAGATAACACCATTGATGCTGCTAAGATCATGGCTGACGTCGGCGACAAGCAGATGACACAGGAAGTTCTTGACGGCAAGGCTAAGCCTGACTACAACATGATGATCGCTATGGCTGCTAAGGAAGCTATCCGCAGAATGGTTGTTCCTTCTGTCCTCGCTCTCCTTATCCCTGTAATCGGCGGATTCATCCTCGGACCTGAGTTCGTAGGCGGTATCCTCGTAGGTGCTACTATCGTTGCTATTCCGAGAGCTATCTTCATGGGTAACTCCGGCGGTGCATTCGACAACGCTAAGAAGTACATCGAGCAGGGCATGCTCAAGGGCCACGCAAAGGGATCTCCTGCGCACAAGGCAGCTGTTACAGGTGACACTATCGGTGACACACGTAAGGACGTTGTAGGCGTTGCTCTGGACATCTTCATCAAGCTCATGTCCACAGTAGCAAATACAATCTCTCCTATCATCAGCAGATATCATATCTTCAAGTAATAGTGCAGATATAATTGCTTAACAGGCGGCTGTCTTGAAAAAAAGGCAGCCGCTTTTTCTTGGGCTCAGTGTTATTTTTTTCGCCGGTAAATTGCAAACTGTAAAATCGTACCTTTTTAACCTCGAAAAGAGTTCGAAAACACCCGTTGCACGGTGCAAGACGTTATTTCGTACGTTTTTAGCAGCGAAAAGCGTACGATTCCGGTCTTTGCAATTTTCCTTTTGCGGCGTGCATACATCAAAACAGAACATTTCCGCTTTACAAAACGGGGCACGGATGTTATTATCACCAAGTTGCCTTAATCGCAGTTTTGCGGAAGACTCCGACCCTTACCTTCGATTTTGGCGTATTTATTCTAAAGGAGGAAAGATTTATGTCAGCATCTTTCGACAAGCAGGCTATCATCAAGGAATATGCTCTTACTGAGGGCGACACAGGTTCTCCTGAGGTTCAGGTTGCACTTCTTACTTACAGGATCAATCACCTCACAGAACACCTCAAGACTCACAAGGGCGACCACCACAGCAGAAGAGGTCTTCTCATGATGGTTGGTAAGAGAAGAAACATCCTTGACTACCTTGCAGCAGTTGATATCGAGCGTTACAGAACACTTATCGCTAAGCTCGGCATCAGAAAGTAATCTTTCAACGGATTATGTAAGAGAAAGCGGTTCCTTACGGGACCGCTTTTTTAATGCTTATTAAAGGTGTTATAATTTACGAATAGGACATTCCGGGAGGTATTTACCATGCTTGACGGTTTTATAAGAGTTGCGGCGGCAAGCCCGAAGATCAAAGTCGGTGATGTTGATTACAATATCGAGCAGACAGTCAGTTTTGCCAGGAAGGCAGCAGCCAGGGATACAGCGGTTATCGTTTTCCCGGAACTCGGTATTACGGGTTATACCTGTGGAGATCTTTTTGGACAGAAGGCTCTTCTGGATAAGGCGAAGCTCGGACTTTACGATCTTGCCGAGCAGACGGGTGATCTTAATTCTGTCATCGTCGTCGGACTTCCTTATGAACTCGGCGGCAAACTCTATAACGTTGCTGCGGTACTCCATCAGGGTGACATCATCGGCATCGTTCCCAAGCAGAATGTTCCTAACTATTCAGAATTTTATGAGATGAGGCATTTCACGCCTTTTTACGATGACGGCGTCATCATGACAGAAGATGATATCTGTTTTGGAAGAGCAGTATTTAAGTGTGACGATCTGGCATTTGCTATTGAGATCTGCGAGGACCTCTGGGTGCCTTCGAGCCCTTCTGAGGAGTATGTCAGAAACGGTGCGCAGATCATATTCAACCTGTCCTGTTCTGATGAGGTCATCGGCAAGGCGCAGTTCAGAAGAGACCTCGTTAAGATGCAGAGCGCCAAGCTTATGGCAGCTTATGTCTATTGTGACGCAGGATTCGGTGAATCCACGCAGGACCTTGTTTTCGCAGGCCACAACATAATTGCAGAGAACGGCAAGATCTTAAGCGAGAGCAAGAGATTTGCAAACAATAACGAGGACGAGGCAGTGATCTATGCCGATATCGACTTAGAGCGCATTGATTCCGACAGACGGAAGGCCAACACTTTTTACACGGATATCGCAGGTGCCGACGGTGTTGATATTGTCGAGTTTGACGCTGAATTCTCTGACATCGTACCCGAAAGATATATCAGCAAGACACCTTTCGTGCCTGAGAGCAGGGAAGACCTGGATGCAAGGTGCGAGGATATCCTCAACATGCAGGCTGCAGGCCTTTACACGAGACTTAATGCCATCGGCTGCAAGAAGGCTGTAATTGGCCTTTCCGGCGGCCTTGATTCGACGCTTGCCCTTATCGTCACCATTCACGCTTTCGATAAGCTCGGGATCGACCGCAAGGGCATTATCGGCATTACGATGCCCGGCTTCGGAACGACTTCAAGAACAAAGAATAACTCGATAAATATCGCTGAGGAATACGGTTGTACATTAAGAGAGATCTCCATCTCCGATGCTGTTATCCAGCACTTCAGGGATATCGGTCATGACAGGGATATGCATGACATCACATATGAGAATTCCCAGGCCAGAGAGCGTACGCAGATCCTCATGGATATCGCAAACCAGGAAAACGGCCTTGTAGTCGGTACGGGCGACCTCTCTGAGCTCGCTTTAGGCTGGGCTACATATAACGGCGACCACATGTCCATGTACGGCGTTAACTGCTCGATCCCGAAGACTCTCGTAAGATATCTCGTATCCTACGAATCACAGCGCACGGCAGAGTCGAATCCGACGCTCTCGAAGGCTCTGGCAGATATCGTTGCAACGCCCGTATCACCTGAGCTCCTTCCGCCTACGGCTGACGGCAAGATCTCGCAGAAGACAGAGGAGACTGTAGGGCCTTACGAGCTCCACGATTTCTTCCTCTATTACATGATCAGATTCGGTTTCACGCCTTCGAAAATATACCGCATGGCACTTATCGCCTTTGAAGGCTCCTACGATGCAGAGACGATCTATAAGTGGGAAGAGACATTCCTAAGACGCTTCTTCTCGCAGCAGTTTAAGCGCTCCTGCGTTCCGGACGGTCCTAAGGTTGGTACGGTATGCCTGTCTCCGAGAGGCGACTGGAGAATGCCTTCTGACGCTTCCAGGAACGTATGGCTCGATGACTTAAAGACGGTAAGGGAATAAGACATGAAATCAGTTGTTTGCTTCGG
>JAEFBA010000107.1 GCA_016292145.1 Saccharofermentans sp. | reverse complement strand
TTAATACACAGTGCATCGATCTTGAGAACCAGACGATCCAGGACAACGCAAGACTCTTCTTCAACGGAGACCTCGACGCTGTTCCTACACAGGCTTACACAATGGGTATCGGCTACATCATGAAGTCTACGACAGTTATCCTCATGGCTACAGGTGCAGGCAAGAAGGATATCGTTGAGAAGGCATTCTGCGGCCCCGTTACCCCCAGAGTTCCTGCTTCGATCCTCCAGCTCCACCCGAACGTTGTAGTTATCGGTGACGAAGCTGCTATCTCTGATGCAGTTGTAGCTGCTGCAAAGTAATTTAGATCAATTGATCATTCGGGGCGGTGTCTTATAGGACACCGCCTTTTTTGTTGGATTACTGTTTTATTCAGTTTTCTTGACTTTAGAATACGAGTATATATAATTGACGTTATATAACAAACGTTATACAAAGGAGATCACAATGCCGCCAAAGGTTAAGATCACACGGGAAATGATCGAAGAAGCTTCCTTCGAGATCATAAGAAAAGAAGGGCATGAGAACCTGAACGCCCGTACCATCGCAAAATATCTTAATTGTTCGACACAGCCGGTTCTGTATAGTTTCAAGACTGTAGACGAGATCAGAGAATCTGCTTACGAACTGGCTGACAGATACCATGTCGGATACATTATGCCGGACGGGAAAGATGATAATCCGCTTCTGACTCTTGGCCTCAACTATGTGAGATTCGGTCATGAGGAGAAGAATCTTTTCCGCTTCCTCTATCAGACGGATAAGTTTGTAGGAATGGATATTGATACTCTCATGGGAAATCCCGGTCTTTTGGAAATATTGAAGGTGGTTGCCGGGGAAGCAAATTGTGATATTGAGGAAGCGCGGAAAATGTTCTTAACATTCTTCAGCGTTGCACATGGTCTTGCAAGCCTGCTTGCGAATAACTCAATGAAATACGATGAAGAGCAGATAACAGAGATGCTGAAGAAGGTGTTTTTTGGAATGCTGTCAGCAGGGGAATAAGGGGGGAGCATAATGTCAAAAGAGAAGAAGTCTCTGCTTGTGTTTTATGGGATAACACTGCCGGTAAGCCTGATATTTGAGCTGCTATATATCTTTACCAAATCTGACCTGTTCGTTTCGATCCTTATGTGGGTCCCTGGAATAACAGGAATAGTCTGCTCAAAAGTGTTCTTTAGGAATCAGGGAGCACTAGGCTTTAAGTTCAAGATCAAACCATTATATATTATCCTGAGTATTGTTATTCCCGCTATATATCTGGTGCTGACATATGTTTTAGCCTGGGTGGTCTTAAAAGATCCGACTACAGGTATAGATACACTTCCCCAAGCCGTTCTGGGCGAGTGGGGAGAAGGGATTCCAGGCGGTATTTATTTCGCGGTATCTTTTATTCCGTTTTTGATTTTCAGCGCTCTGTCTGCTGCCGGAGAGGAATTAGGCTGGAGAGGTTTTGCCTACCCTGTTCTCGAAAAAGAATTTGGTCGGGTTAAAGCAGTGCTAATTAACGGATTTATATGGGCATTATGGCATCTGCCGTTGATCCTTGGCGAGGTGTATCAGTCAAATGTAAATATCGTATATGGTATCGTTTCTTTCATTGTTTTGGTGATGCTTGTGACAGTGATCTATTGCTGGTTACGTAGTGTAAGTGGCAGCGTGATAACTGCAATTCTTCTTCATGCGGTACATAACGAATTGGATCAATTATACTTACAGCCTCTTTCAAGCAATGAGAAGGTGCCGTACTTCGCAGGCGAGCAAGGGATATTCACGATAGCTGTTGTGGCAATAATAGCCATTTTGATAATCGCTGTTTGGAAAAAGCAGAAACGTTCACGGAATACTTCTGTTCTTCCGGATTAAAAAGATTTAAAAACGGGCCGGCCTCATTTTGAGACACGGCTCTGTTAATTTGCGGTTGCGTATAAGTCCTTTCCAATCTATCATTGATTTGGAGAGGTGTTTTGAAATGGGCGAGCCGTTCTTTTCGGTTATTGTTGTGTCTTTAAATGCAGGGGATCTGATCGGTCTTACGGTCAGCTCTGCTTTAAGCCAGACATGTGATGACTATGAGATTATCGTAAAAGACGGGAAGTCCACTGATGATACATTGAAGTATGTCCCTGAGAATAGTCATATAAAAGTGTTTTCGGAGCCTGATAAGAGCCTTTACGATGCGATGAATCAGGCAATCTCATATTCTTCAGGCAGATATCTTATTTTCATGAACTGCGGCGACACTTTTGCTTCTGATACCGTGCTGGAAGATGTCAGGAAGACCGTAAAAGACGGCGATTACGGCATGATCTACGGCGATTATTCAAGAGACGGCATTGTTAGAAAGCAGCCGGAGACACTGACGCGCTTTAACATGTACAGAACGATCCTCTGCCATCAGTCAGTATTCTTTAACGGCAGGATATTAAGGGATCAGAAGAAGTACGATACAAGATATAAGATCCTGGCAGATTACGATCTGGAGCAGGATATGGCCAAGACTTTGAAGTCTATTCATGTTGATACTGTTGTCTGCAATTTCTTGGGCGGAGGCGTTTCTGAGACAAAGGAAGGCTTAAAGCAGAAGAATAAGGACAGGAAAGATATAATCGCGTCCCACTACAGCTTGCCTCAGAGAATGAAATACTGTGTGCTCTGGCACCTGACGTTCCCTTTGCTGAGAGGAAAGTTGTCCGGTTCAAAGAATGAGAAAGTACGCAAGAGGTACCACGCTCTTGTTAACCGCATTAATGACTGAGACTGTGCTCTTTTGGATATCAGAATGGTAGAATTGATTCATGCCCAAGCAGAATAAGTTACTTCATTTTGCGGCTTCAGCTGCAAGGACGCTTCATCTCTGGCCACTGATCGTCAGGTCGGGCCTGTTTAATTCTGCAAGAAGACGGAAATATCCTGATACGATAGTCCATCTGGACGTGGTCCTCACCGAATGCTGCACCTTAAGATGCAAGAGCTGCTCCAACCTCATGCAGTATTACCACCATCCCGAGAATCTTGATGCGGATGAAGTTATATCAAGCCTTCGAAAAGTTTTTGCATCCATGAGGGTATCCCAGTTAAAACTTCTCGGCGGTGAACCTTTTGTCTGCCAGAAGGCACTTATCAAGGTGCTTGGATTCTTAAAAGGCCAGACGGACAGGTTTGATGAGGTGGATATCATCACGAACGGAACCCTGATCCCTTCTGAAGAATGCATAAGCGCAATGAAGGATACGCCTAAACTCAAAGTCGTTTTCAGTAACTACGGCGAGCTGTCTTCAAAGCTTAAGGAGTTCTCTGAATTATGCGGGAAAGAGGGGATAGCATTTGATATCGTCGGAGATGATTCCTGGTGGGATTTTGGAGGCATGAAGCTGCGTGAGGAGAAGGAATCCAAGACACAACACAGATTTGACGGATGCTATTCCAGAAGGCTTTGCACGTCTTTATATAGAGGTAAGCTCTATGTTTGCCCGAGGCAGGCTCACGCTATCCGCCTTGGCCTGGTTCCTGAAGAAATGACTGAGATGGTCGACGTTATGAGTCCTGAATATGATGATCCTGCGAAGCTCCATGATGCGATCTATGCTCTCATTGACCGTAAAAAGCGCATATCTTCATGCAGATACTGCGGATGCGATGACTGGATAAAAGTGCCGAGGGCTGTCCAGGCGGAAAGGCCGTTAGATGTCACCTGAGATCACTGTTATCGTTCCGGCATTTAATGCGGAGAAATATCTTAGGACTTGTCTGGAGAGTGTTACAGGTCAGACATTCACTTCCTGGGAACTGATTATCGCAGATGACGGTTCTACTGACAGCACAGGTGCTATTGCAGATGAATATGCTGCAAAAGACGGAAGGATAAAGGTTCTGCATTTGAACAGGCATGGCGTTTCTGCTGCAAGGAATGCCTGCATAGATGCTTCTGAAGGCAAGTATCTTGCCTTTGTTGATGCGGACGATTACTTAGAGCCTGATTACCTGAAAGAACTTTTTGACAGGGCAGAAGTGAGCCATGCGGATATTGTGCAGTGTTCGTTTTTCGAAGATTCGGAAGGGAATAAGACTCCGGATGCTAACCCCGTGGACAAGACCTATGAAGATCCTGACTCCATGATGAGAGCTTTCTTTGCAGGGACGCATGGAGATATAAGGGACAGCGTATGGGCAAAGCTCTTCAGAAGAGATGCGTTTGCAGATATCAGATTTGATACCGGATTAAGTATTTACGAAGACGGTTACTACGTATATCAGTGCCTGAGGAAGGCCACGAAGGCCGTGTGCTTCGGAAAGCCTCTTTACCATTATGTGAAGCACGGCAATTCGGCAACGCATTCCGGCCTTGATGAGAAGTATAAAGATTACTTTGCAATGTTCGATAAGCTGAAGGCTGATTTTGCTGACAACGGCTTTATCCGCAAGAGGATCGCCGGCAGGGAGGCTGAGACCGCTCTCTGGCTGATGAGGATAATGGTCAATAACGGAAACAAAAAGGCGGCGTGGGAGCTTCGTAAGAGAGCTGTAGCGGCAGCGGGTGACGTTATCCGGTCAAACGCACCTTTTGCGCTCAAGCTTAAACTTATCGGCGTTACCATAATGCCGCATATATATTTCGCGATGCTTAAGGGAAGGAAAGATCAAGAGAATGAGAAAGTATGACAGAAATGCCGTTTTTAATATTGCCGTGAAGGTGCTGCTGTTTGCAGTGTTCTTCGCAGCAACTCTTTGCATCCTGTTATTTGCACTGAACCTTGCGTTCATTATCTCGCTTATCGCAAGCCTTATCGTGGGTCTTGCGGCGGTATGTCTTTTCTCATACCTTCTGAGGTATACGGGCTTTTACTACAGTTACTATGCGTTCTCGTCCGGATTCCTTTTCAAACAGAAGCAGGGAAATGTCTATTGCCCCTGCTGTGGCAAGCATTTCGAACATTTTGAAGACTTAAGATTCTACGATGACTTAAAGCACTATAACCCTGAGATGTTTAAGAAGTCCAGGCAGGACGTTATCTGTGACTGCTGCCGTTCGGCTCCGAGACAGAGGATCATTGCCAAATGGGCTGAGCAGAATGTTGACCTGCTCAAGTCTTCGAAGATCCTTTATTTTGCTCCGGAGCTCTCGATGATGCTGTGGTTCAGAAGGCACGGGATCAATGTTACGACTGCCGATCTCTTTGATAAGAGGACTGATCTGAAGCTCGATCTGACGGCGATAGATCTTCCTGACGCTTCTGAGGACATCGTATTCTGCAACCACGTCCTAGAGCATGTGTCTGATTACAAGGTGGCCTTATCTGAGCTTCACAGGATCTTAAAGACAAGCGGAAGGCTCATTATCAGCTTCCCGATAAACTACGGTTTTGATGAGGTTCATGAGGAGAAAGCCGGCTCTGCAGAAGAGAGGATAAAGCTCTTCGGCCAGGACGATCACTTAAGAGTATTCGGCAAGGACAGCAGAAAGATATTGGAAGATTCAGGCTTTGCCGTCGAATCGATCGACCTGTCAGGCTTCCCGCAGGAGATCGTTCCGGTAACTGGACCTGCTGACTACGATACCAATGAGATCTTCTGTTGTGTGAGAAAGTAAGCGCTTTGATATACTTTGAAAAGAAGAATGAATTAGAGGTTCCATATGGGTCTGATCGATAAAACCGGAAAGAAAGTCCTGAGCAAGCTCCCTGATCTGAAGATCATTAGTCTTGCACGTGATGTTATGCCCTATATCAGCGTTGAAGCAGAGGGCCTTACATTCTTTTTCAAGAATACGGATCACTCCATTCTGGATTATATGGTCGAGTGCAAGAAGGTATGGGCTTGCGATGATATGGACTTCATCCTGGGCTACTATGAGAGCATTTCCGCCCGTCCCGGCACGGTCATCGATATCGGCGCAAATGTCGGCACTTCGGTGATCTATTTCAGGAATAAGCTTGGAAATGACACGAAGTTCTGCGCCGTAGAGCCTGTTACTGACAACTTCAATCTTCTTAAGGCAAACTGTGCGGTAAACGGCTTTTCTGACATCAACGCTTACAGGTACGGATTATCAGATTCCATTGGCGAAGCAGATCTTGAGATCAATCCTGCCAATATGGCGACATGCAAGATCGCTGGATCGGA
Source organism: Saccharofermentans sp. (assembly GCA_016292145.1). Taxonomy (GTDB): domain Bacteria; phylum Bacillota; class Clostridia; order Saccharofermentanales; family Saccharofermentanaceae; genus Saccharofermentans. The sequence goes on along the minus strand of JAEFBA010000107.1, from coordinate 1,887 downwards.
TTCTGATAACATTGTTTTCGAAAAGGACGAATCATCCTATGTGGGTGATAAGGTCCCTCTTATAACTCTCGACGCATTTGTCTCTCAGAACGGAATAGATACGGACGCTCCCGTGCTCTTCTGGATCGATGTCGAAGGGCACGAGCCTGAAGTGTTCAAAGGAGGCAGGGAGACCTTTAAGAATACTGATGCCGTTGTATTCTGCGAGTTTAATCCTAAGCTTTATAAGCACAACGGGAACTACGGTGAATTCCTGAAGGATATCAAGTCCTGCTTTGGGAAGTTCCTGTGCTATGAACAGTCCGGAAACGGGAAATACGAGTTCAGGGATATAGCAGAACTCGATAAGGTCGCAGCTGAGACCAACGATGAACAGTGCAATCTTCTTTTGATCAGGTAAAGGATCAGACCTTAAGATGGTAGGCGGCGCGAAAAAGAAAATCCTGTCTAATTCCGTCTGGATGATAATTCAGCATCTCTATTCGATGCTGACATCTCTTACGGTTGTCGCTCTTATCGCAAGATATCTCGGGCCTTCTGACTATGGCCTTATCAACTACTGCGCGTCGGTAATATCGATATTTACGACACTTGCGGGGCTTGGCCTTGATAATCTTATAGTCTCGGAGATAATCAGGAATCCGGGAAAAGAGGGCGGATACCTTGGAACATCGCTCGTAATGAGGCTTATCACGTCTTTTGTATCCTATCCTTTGTTCCTTGGAGTTATAGCCCTGCTCCATCCGGGAGATAAGGTGCTGTTTATAGTTGCCGTGCTTCAGGGCCTCGGGATGATCTTCCAGACATATGACGTTCTTGTCTACTGGTTCCGCATAAAGCTCAAGATGAAGTTCATCTCCATAGCGATGGTAAGCGCGATAACTGTAACCAGCATTATCAGGATCATTATGCTGTACCTTAAGGTCTCAGTTGAGTGGTTCGCTCTTGCGATAAGTATTCAGGCGTTTGCAGCCGCATTGATCATTACCGCGGTCTTCATAAAGAAATCTGATGTGAAGCTCAAGGTAAGCATGGCTGATGCAAAGGCGCTCCTTAAGATCAGCTATAACTGCATTATCTCCAGCATGTCCATAATCATATACATGCAGGCAGATAAGATAATCCTTGAGAAGATGACAGATTCTGCCCATGTAGGCATCTATTCCGCTGCTGTCATGCTCGCCACATGCTGGCAGTTCGTGCCTTCATCGCTCATAGATTCGGCAAGGCCGGTCGTTCTTGAGAAGAGGAAGGTGTCAGGAGAAGAGTACCTTGACCGTTTTAAGCTCGTTATGGCAGGTGCAAATCTCGTATCTTTTGTTTTCGCGCTCCTGATGTCGGCTCTCGGATGGGCTTTTATCTATATTGTCTACGGCAATGAGTATATGGATGCGGTGATCCCGCTGATAATCCTGTCCTGGGCTACCTTCTTTGCGATGTCAGGCTACGTCAGGTCGATCTGGATTACGGGAGAGGGCTTTTACAGGTTCGATAAGATCTTTACGGTGACAGCAGCGCTCCTTGATATCGTCCTCGATATCCTGTTCATATGGCAGTTCGGTATTGTCGGCGCGGCTCTGGCCACTCTGGTGACATATATCTATGAAGTCCTTATAGTTCCGCTGTTCTTTAAGCAGACGCGCATTTTTACGAAGCTGTACTTCCAGTCATTTAAGCTGATACCGAGATTTTCCCTAGAAACCATTAAGGGAATCTTCAAAAAATCGGCTAAGTGACAATTAAATAAGACTGTTGCAACAGCCCCCTTTAATGTTTATAATACTTTGAATATTTTCTGCGTATTTTACGCGTGTACAGAGGAGGTTCATCGTGGCAAAAGGTAAAGTGACTTTTAACGAGAATCTGTGCAAGGGCTGCGGACTCTGC
>JAEFBA010000106.1 GCA_016292145.1 Saccharofermentans sp. | reverse complement strand
AGCTCATAGAACATCCTGCCCCACGGCTGCTCAACCATATTACGGTAATTCTTTATTGCATCAGACATGTTCACCATCCAGCCAATAAACAGCATAATCGGTTACCGGTACGAATCCGTGGCTTACTGCCATTTTGGACGACATGCGGTTCTGCGCATCCCAGTGCACCGTAAGGCCTTTGCTCCTGCATTGCTTCAGCATCTCGTAAACGCAGTGATCAGCAAGCCCTTTATGCCTGTGCTCCGGCTCTGTGAAAACATCCAGTTCCACATGGTCTTCAAAAGTTATAAAACTTGAAGCTGCCGAGACGACTTTTCCCTCAAACAGAATGGCAGCGCCGGCTCCGTTTTTCGCAAACTCCTGATAGTCAGAATAACTGCTGCCATGATCGAAAGGATGCATATCGAAGATCTCTTCCGTAAAGGGGCTCAAACTGTATCCTTCCGGCAGCTCATTCATGATCTTGGAAGATTCGGAACAAAGCGGCTCCATGAGCTCTCTTCTGAGAATAAACTTTGACGGCAGCTTCCTGATATATTCAGCCCATTCATCACTCATGCATACAAGTCTGGACTCATACAGAATATCCGGATGCTCTGATAGAAAACCACTGTCCGGTATCCCGCACAAATACGTAAACATCGACTTATATATGCAGCCGCCGGGAAAGAAAGTTGCCTGTCCTAGCATGCCGGCCTCGCACGCTTTAAGGATAAGCGGCGTTACAGAAAGGACTCCTGCCGACTCTTTATTCCAACTCTCATATATATCCTGATTTCCCATACTTATACTCCTGTTGCGTTTGCAGCCGTTGACTTCAACTGCAGTGGCTGCATTAATATGATTTGCCCCACAACAGGAATTATATCATTCAGATAAGAAGATTCACGCTCCGGACTGCGGGATAAGCACTTCCTTAGCCTGCGAACGCGTGTCCGGCTTCCTGACCAGCATCATTTCCATAACGCCGTCGTTATTCTTAAAAGAATCATTATGCAGATTTGTTCCGTCAATAACGCTTAAAATAGATACGGCTCCGAAAACATATTCACCTTCAAATGCTCCGGCATCGGTCTCTATTGCCATGTGAAAGCTCTCTACGATATTCATAATCCACAAGTTTTTCTCTAGATTACTGTTGATCAACCATCCACGTAAATAGCTGTAATATCTTCTAATTCAAACCGGTTCAGCGGTATCGCCTCAACCACTTTGTCGGGATCCGGTTCTTCAATACCTGAATTAATATCCTCAGTATAGTTTATAATGAACAGATCAGCCTCGTCCTGCTTTTCCCAATGTTGCTCCAAATGGTCCTTGCTAACGTCGAAAGAGATATCGATCTTATAATCTTCTACCATACCGGTGCTGTTTCCAATGTCATTCGATCTGGAAAGAAGAATCGCAAAAATAACACAAGCCAGTCCAAACCCCAGGCCGACAGAAAAAAAGCAGACAATAAAAATAATGAATTCCATTACTCACCCCTGCCTTTTCTTTACAAAATTGAAGATCGAGCCCGACTGTGTGAGTTCCAGACTCCTGCTTGCTTTACTTATAGTAGCTATTCCAAATGAAAACATGGATACTATCCCGGTCAACATAAGAAACATCGTCATAAAAGGGTTGCCCCATACTAAGTTAACCAATGCTGTTCCAAAACCCGTCAGAAAAAAATAATTAAAAACGGATAACAGTAATCCTGTAGCGAAAAGAAGCGAATAAAACATTTTCTTATTCCATGGAATTCCGCCGACCACTTTGCCTGTCTGGCCATTTACAAGAATGGTGTTGCGCTTGCCTTTATATTCGTATGTAATAAACCATGCAGGAAGCATAATACATTTCCGGCTCTGATAATCAATCGCGGTGGAATGTCTTTCATCGTAGATTTTTCCGCTTGTGCTATCTATGACTGCTTCATCAAACAAAGTTGTGGCACGCTTATGAACAACGTTCTTCAGTTCCCCGTATGTAATATCCGGAATGTCAGAATAGAAGCCCAAGAGATAATCTTCATCAAATGGTTTCAGTGCTTGAAGACCATACGGTTCCAATCTGAGGCTGCTATTATTATCAAGCATCCGTGAAGCCTCTACGGGAAGATTGACGATCTTCATTTTCCCTGCTCTGCCATGGTAAGACGTTTCTGATTTGCCAAAGTATGCTGTGTTTTCTACTACGACAGCACCATGATGTTCACAGTTTACGATCCAGTACGGAATATATATTCCGCGCACATCGTCCGCCGTGAAATTCTTCAATAGTTTTGGTACAAAGATACCTTTCTTGAGCTTAGCCTTGATATTATCCAAAGCATACTCGCGCGTATTCTTAAAGGGCAGGATATAAGCGGGTTTCTTACGTCTTGCGATCCTGCTGAAGATAACTGAGGGATTGCCGCAGTATATGCATTGTGTCGAAGCCTCTTTGCTGTTGATGACAATCTCTCCGCCACAGCTTGAGCACGTATAAACGTAGCAATCCATGTATTCTTCAGAGTCCGTACCGAGGATCTCATTCATAGAATAAGGCCGTTTATCCCAGACGGGATCTTTATCGGAAACATTGAATTCCTCAGGCTTAAATCTGCTCCCGCACTTATCACATACAAGCCTTTGTGTTCCGGGATCGAAAACCAGCCGGCCCGCACAATTACTACATCTTGCAATCATCTATTTCTTTATCCCTCCTTCATTCCCGAAAGGCTCAACAGCCAAGCGTATATTTGATCCTATCTGGGTCTCAACTGAATCTTTGTTAATCTCAGTGCTTTCGATATGCGATAAATAAAGTATCCGTTTCAGAGTGTTTCTGTTTTGAATTTCGTTATACAGTTCAAGTATTAGCGCACTAACTTCTTCATCTGATTCGACGCAGTCACGAATATAACCGACAAGCTCTTCATCTAACCCTATACTTGTCATCAACCAATAATAGTATTTATCTTCCGCTGTAAGGTCCAACAACATAATAACTTTTCCCGGTCATCTCTGCTAATTAAATATAAATAAACCTGCACTCATCATATATCACAGGCGGTCTGTTCCTGTTAACCCGGATAAGCAGCCCAGGCTTATCGAGCGGCATTTCCTTCGCTACAATCTCAGAAATGTCCGTAACATAGAGCATTCCGCCATCTGACATGAATGTCACCTTCACCGTTCTTTTCCACAAAGAAATTGAGTCGTTATTCTTGTTTACAGCCATCGCTCTTTGAACAACATAGTCGCCGTTCTTAATCTTTTTTAGCCGGCTTATTTTCGCTGCGATCAATATAATAAAAAACGGATCTAAAACCAAACCCGAAAGCAGTATGCAGAACCGTGTATATTCTCCTCTGCCAGTCCTGGAGTTCGGAAGATTTGTCCAAAAAGTGTTGCCCAGAAACAGAAAATCAATAAGCACCGCCAAATTCAAAATAAATGATATAACAGCAAAAAATAATATCAGGAGCTCAAGTTTGGTAAGGCGCTTTTCATATGTCAGAACCATAATGTGTTCCTCAGGCATAGCTTTTCTGAAAAAGACGTTATCCATACCTTATCCCCTTCCTACTAATTGCAGTTGATATCCGGATCGATGTCCCAATACACTCTCTTCTGCTTCATCAGGAACATTATATTGTCATCATTAAACAAACGGAAATTATTGATATCCGTGCACATATTAAATCCGAACGGACGGTAAAATCCCAATCCCTTATGAACATGACCGAACAGCGTCAGGCAAGTTTTATCATGGTCAGAAGGCTTGTGGGTCAGGAAAAATCTTGTGCCGTTAATATCGATATATGTGTTCTTAATAACATCATCGAAATTGAATTCGGGATTAGTCAGGCAGTATTCTCTGAATTTGTTAAAGTCTCCGTCAAAATGATTATCAATAACACGCTCTTCAGAGTTTCCGGTTATCAAGATGATATGAGCGTTAACGAGCTTGGATACAGCAAGTCCGCTCTTATAATCGTTTTCGTGAGAATTATAATTGCAGAAATCCCCTATAACATAGATCGTGTCATCAGCAGACGCCTGCTCATTCCAGATCCTGACCTGCTCAGCCGTATATTCCGTTATGTCCTTGAACGGACGCATGTCACGGATCAGGATGTCATTTGAATCACTTCCGAAATGTGTATCAGCCGTATACCAGTTTCTCATCTCTTATCCTCACACGAGAATTCCTGACTCAATCAACTTAGCGCTAGTAACACGCTTCTTGGCGACTTTGACTTCCATATTATCTATCTTCACAATATGCTTGATTTTTTTCTCTTCATCGCTCATGAATCAGTACTTCCTTTCGTATTTTGTAATATTTTAATTCAAATTACGTCAAAATGTGCTCATCTTATCAGTCGATATTATTGAAAAAAGAAAAACCACCTGTTTGAAGCAGCACAGGTGGTTTTCTATAACTTTGGTGATCGTGAGCGGATTCGAACTGCTGGCCTACCGCTTAGGAGCGTCTAAAGAACAATTAAAAACATTGAAAGGACGGCGTTTCTGGGCTACTCCTTCATATCTTAAGCCACTTTTAAGCCACTTTTTATCCTCGTTCATCCAAAACTTTCTGCACTCTGTCTTGAACAATCGCTATTACTGAATCCAGATCCTTCTGTCCTGTGAAGTATGCCGGCATCTCTTCAATAAGGATCTTGCTTATATCAGCATCTTCGGAATAAATTCTCGAACAGCTGTCGATTATCTTCTCGAAGTCATTAACAGTCTTTTCAGAGAATTTCATCGGTCTGTTTGAAACAGCAACATCATAGCCAAAGATCCAATTTCCGCCAGGTCCGTTAAGGTATTCGGCCGCTTCCATAGCGGCTTCTCTAAATGCGTTCCGGTTCAATACCAGGTGTTCCTGTTCCGCCATTCCTTTTTGAATATCATCAGACAAAAGGATCTTTATGAACTCAACACATGCATCAACATTTGTTGACTGAGAGGATACAGCCACAGAAGTATAAGCTTCGAACACAGGCCCCCGGCCATCTGAAGAAGGCAGCCCTAAAAGTGCAAAGTTCCCATTGTATTGATATTGTTCACGGAAACAATTGCCGATCCCATAGCATGTGCCGGCTGAAGCTGTTCTATGCGTTGCCGGTGCCATGGGATCGTCAACAATAATACGTTTTTCCGGAACATTCTCCTTTACGAAAACGGCAAGTTCAGAAAATTCAGGACAAGTAAAATCCGCTTTTCCTTTCTTGATGAACATATCGCTCATGGAAGTGAAAAGATCGTTGAAGTAATATGCCTGAGATTTATTGAGAGCATCTGTGCCATTCAAAGGACCTTTTAAAAACTCCTCATACTCTTCAATTGTAAATCCGACACCTGAGGCACCGCTATACTTTGCTTCGGTCATGATTCCGTAAAGTCTGAAACAGACAGGCATCTGATAAAGTCTTCCGTCGAATTCAGATGCCTCAACAATATTGGTGAAGTATTTAGAATGATCCATATCCTTGAAATAAGGAGCCAGATCAGCAAGATAGGTGTTGCTGTTAAGAGCTCCAATATCACTTGTGCTGATAAAAATGTCAGGACCGGTGCCGTTAATGATATCCATTGTGAGCTGATTACTCATATCGCTCTTCACGTTGAGAAGTGCTGTACTGTATTCATCATCACTTTTAGCATTTGAAAGGACGGAGCGGTCTTCTTTGTATTTATCCGTTACCTTGATAAAGCAGCTGCCGTTCGAACTGTTAAACAACTGTATAGCCTCGTTTACTTTGTCTGATGCAAAGTCCTCGGCTTCATAAAGCGTTAAGACTGTCTTTCCCGCATTAGGATTCTTTTCGGCTTTTTTGAAGCTGACTACATAATATTCATTTGAATCTTTGGCGGAATTAAGCGCCATTCCGTAGTTGATACTTTTCTGACCTGCAACGACTGCTGAATTGCCGTCACAACTGACGATCTCCATGTATTCCAGCAGATCTCTGTTTGTTACTGTCCAGTTATAATCAAGGAATGTTTCAATGGTCTTTTTCTCCAGATCGATTTTCGAAATCCCGTTCGAAGTCATAAAGTAAGATTTGCCGTCTGTTCCGGCATGAACATCATGAATATCACCAAGAGCATCAAGATCCAGCCATTCATAATCTTTTGCGTCCAAAGCTTTGACAGTATTCTCTTTAAGATCTGCTTCATAGTATCTGTTGTCTTTTTCTGTGACAGCACAAACGAGAGCTTTGCTTTCGCTAATCGGTACAATGAACGGTATATACTGATAGTTGACACCGGTCTCTTTGAGTTCAATAGTAGTGTGTTTATCTTCGCCCGGAGATTGAACGTATAATTTGCACCGTCCAATGTTATTGTTATCGATAAATAAATAAGCTCCGATTATAAATTCACCCAGTTTAAAGCGGCGGGAATAGGTAAAATCGGTTGTTCCCTTTGAATTAAGGATCTTTCCTGAATCTAAATCAATCTCAGTTAACAGCAGATTCGAATCGAATGTCTTGGGGTCGTAATGGTTTATTGTCAACGAGAGTATGCCGTCTTTATATGATGTATCATTAATAAAGTCTGTGGCTGTAAATTCGTTTGAAAGGTCTATTTTCTTTACCTGTTTGGTAGTCTGATCGAAAACGGAAACAAGAACAAAATTCTCGGCTTTATCATAGTCGTCCGATCCGTCATCGGCTCTGTAAGAACCGCTTGCAACGATCACTATGTTCTTTTCATCAGCACCGGCCATGTTGATCAGGTAGCCGCCCAGCATCCTGGTGGTATCCAATCCCAGATCAACTTTTGTTACTTCACTTTCAAACCATGGATCATCTTCACTTATTATCTCTGCATTTTTCTTTTTGCCGTTTCCGCATGATGCAACAGACAATGTCATCGCGAAAACCAGAACCAATGCAACGAATCTGAATAATTTCTTTTTCATAAAGGATTTAGATATCCATCCTTCCCGGATCTTCACTTATCTTACACATTCTGGCCGAGTTCAATCACTAAATGGCCTTATCCTATATATCTTTGTGAATAAGTTCCCGTAATCAATGCGATAATGTCTTCTTCATCCCAATACTCATTAGGAAAAATCGTAATGCTGTCCTTGTGCTTACGAATAATTCGGTATGGGGTATCCGTATTATCATACACATGAAGAATATCACATAAAGACATTAACTCTTTTATGTTGGCAAGCGACTTGTAAAAACGTGTTTTGACTTTTTCTCTATCAACATCATGACCACCTTGCATAACACGTGACTCGACTCTTGCAACATTCAATTCAGGATCGGCAGTCAATACAAATACGCACTTAATAAAATACCCTTCAGCCTTTGATTTCCGAAGAATATCCATCTTGTATTTCGAAGATAAGACAGTCTCAAATGTAAGATCAGACTTTGCCTCTATAGAATCATATCGCTTTTTGTCAACAAACTTGGCAGCTTCCTCATTTCCCATTCCTGTTGAAGACACGACATCATCCGCATTAGTGTATTCGCCAGCAATTTCGAAAAACTTGGTTATCGTACTCTTACCAGATCCATTAGGCCCGGCAAAACACAAGAGCATAGGTTTTCTTAAAGCGTTATCCAATATTTACCTGCTTTCCATCCGAATCAACCAATACAGGTGCCTTTTTGTTCTTGTCATATACGGCCAGCGGCTTTTTACACACTTTAGCTTTTCTCTTTGCGTTGCTGACAGCCTGCCTAGCTCTTTTATCCATATCTGCATCATCAGGAGAAAGAATTCCTGACTCAATCAACTTAGCGCTAGTAACACGCTTCTTGGCGACTTTGACTTCCATATTATCTATCTTCACAACATGCTTAATTACTTTTTTCTCTTCATCACTCATGAGTCAGTACTTCCTTTCGTATTTTTGTATTATTTTAACTCAAAATGCGTAAAAATGTCCTGAAAGAAGTTTTTGGGTTTATCCTCCTATGAAAAGAAAGAATACCACTTGTTCTTGCGAGTTCCGCTGGCGCTTGCATACAACCACCAACAGCAAAGCACCTTGCTACGAGTTCCGCAGGCGCTTTAGCGCCGAGGACCTGTCTTAAGTAGCAAGGTGCTTTCTAGTTGGTGATCGTGAGCGGATTCGAACCGCTGGCCTACCGCTTAGGAGCGTC
>JAEFBA010000021.1 GCA_016292145.1 Saccharofermentans sp. | reverse complement strand
TTGCGTATTGGTGGTTTGATAAGAACGGCAAGAGGCAGTTCGTTTATGCAAAAACACTTCCCGAACTTCGTGAGAAGGAAGAACAGATCATCAGGGACACCTTGGACGGAATCGATTACAGCAAGCTCGATTCGACCATCAACTCTTATTTCGAGTTATGGAAAGAGATCAAGAGCGGCATAAGAGAATCCACTTTCACATCCTATATCAGATTCTATAATCGTTATGTGGAACCTGAGTTCGGTAATAAGAAACTGAAGAATGTTACTTACAGCAGTATCGTGATGTTTCTTAAGAATCTGGCAATCGAAAAGGGATTGTCATTCGGAACTATAAGAAATATCAAGGTAGTCCTTTCAATGGTGTTCGATCTAGCAGTAAGAGATGGTGTCTTAAGAAATAATCCGTGCAAAGGCACGCTTCGCGAGCTCCAAAGAGAATTCGAGAAGAACACCAAAGATGTACGTGCTCTCACGCTTGAAGAACAGAAGCTTTTCGAGTCCTTCTTGGCAAGACCCGGTCATTATCACCAATACTATGCAGTATTCACCACGATGTTGTGGACAGGGATGCGAGTCGGCGAAGTACTTGGGCTTAGATGGGAAGACATCGATTTTGAGAACAACGAGATAAATGTCAATCATATCCTTATCAACTACGATAAAGGAAAAGGCAAAGGAAGCATATTCGCAATTAATCCACCCAAGACGAAAAACAGCAATCGTACTGTTCCAATGCTGCCAAAAGTGAAAGAAGCTATGCTAAAGGAAAAGGAAAAACAGGAACAACTCGGTATCTGTTGTCTTTCAGAGATCGATGGCTACACAAACTTTATCTTCCTTAACAGTAAAGGTAAAGTTTTAGACTATAAGAAACTGAACAACAGGCTTACCCAGATCAGCAAAGCAATCAACAAGGAAATCCACGCTGACGGAAATACTACAGTTGATGATTTCCCTCATGTACACAATCATATGCTGAGGCACACCTTTGCAACACGCATGAGAGAAGCCGGCGCAGATATGAAAGCTGTATCCGACATGATGGGCCACGAAGGCATCCTGATAACCCTTACAACCTACACAGATGCTTCACGCGAATTTAAGAACCGGGAGATTGCACTCCTGCAGGATTACTGCGAGAACGCTATGTAAGTTACTACAATACTTACTACAAAATCTACCACATTTATTGACAAGTTTATGTAGGCTTACGGAGACTTCTGATACAGGCAAAACTCTCCAACGCCTTAAAGACAAAGCTTATATAGGTTTTTATAGGATTATGGGAAAGCACATCAATGTAGCTCCTCATCTCCACCAAAAACATGAAGCTGCCTCATATGGGCAGCTTTTTTACTATGGTGCGTCTTTTCGAGTTCTTGGGCTGATTATGATCTCTTATGCCGCCGGGTAAGTTTTATTGCTAAAATGTTGCTCTTTCTGTCCGCTCAGAAGGCAACATAGAAAGCAACCCCCGGCATTGTTGCTCTAAATGTTGCTCTTTCTGTCCGCTCAGAAGGCAACAAATCCTTAACTTTAGGTTCACGCATGAGTGAAATATGCGCTTCTGTTCCCTGTTATAGAATAGCCCTGACCGCGCCAAGACAATGGATCCTTACAACTCGGTTCTCATCGGTCTCAGATATCCTTTTAAGTTCCTTCTCATAAGGTCTGACGAACTCAGGCCGTCTTTTTCCCAGGACACGGAAGATCTCCGGCGCCTCCATCCTTACCCTGTCATCGCTGTCACTTAACAAACGCTCAAACACGGACATGTAATCACCGTATAGATCCGGATTATTAGTTGCGATATTTTCGGATGCCCATATAAAGCTCAGCCTTACAGCCGGCACTTCATCTTCAGCAAAGCGGAACATCTCTTTCCAGAACGGTCTGATCAATTGATAATCTCCCCTGCCGATCCTGCCCAGAGCGTTAACGGCACGTTCCCGCAGAAGCGGCACGCTGCTATCAAGATAAGATGCTATTACAGGAACCGTCTGCTTCACCTGATCAGGAAATTCAAGTCCCATCTCACCGATGAGCCAGAGAGCCTTGGCCTTTATCTTCACAGATTCATGATCGAGCAAAGATGCAACGTAGGATATTTTCTCTTTCCGGCAGGACTTGTCTTTTGTTATCGCTCCAAGTTCTTTATATATATCTTTTTCTTCCAATCCGTTATCTCCATATTTGTTATATGCGCTCGAAAATCAGACGGCCTGCTTTGCAAAGCTTTCCAGCGTTTCCTTCTCCATCCTGATTATCTGCAGCATCCTGTCGATCGCACAGACTTCGATATATGAGACGTCATACTTGAGCATTATCTCCTTGTTCTCCAACGTTCCGTTCTCGTATTCATCAAGGAGGGCTCTGCGGATCTTGATCTCACGAGCAAGTTCCTTTTTGCTCAATACACCCGAATACATCACGGCTAAGCAGAACCAGACAGAATCAAAGTCCACACGCTCGAACAGCGCACAGACGGTATCCTTTAACTCCTGCATGCCGGCTTCGGTAAGCTGGTAAACAGCCTTCTTATCTGATTCGCCGGTGTTCTCGATATAGTTCTTCTTTTCGAGTCTTAAGCATGTCTCATAAAGAGTGGTCGCACCGACCGGGAACCAGTATTTCATATTCATTCTGTCGATCATCTTGAGCATGTCATAGGCATTCATCTCACCTTTCCTGAGCATTCCCAAGATCACTATCGAAGTTTTTGACAACATTTGAGCTTCTCCTCCACTTCCTGAATAAAACCCATATAACTGAAGCAAAAAGTATTACCAGAGCTATACCGAAAGAGACAGGGTTCCTGATCCCGTCTCCTGCTTCAGATGATAACAGAACATCCCACAAAGCTCCTACACCCCAGAAGAAAGGAAATATGACCAGCATGTTCCTAGTGATGTAGAACACACCGCAATACATAAATCCTACCAGGAACAAATGCAGGAACTCAGGCTGGAATCCGGCATGGTGAAGCGAATAGAACACTGACGTAAGTAATATCGCGGGAATGATCCCGAACGCCTTTTCGAAGCTCATTCGAAGGAATCCATATATGAATGTCATCTCGAAAATCCCTGCCACAAGAATATATGAAGCCCCATAGAGGTTCTTCAGTGAGATGACATCTGCAGGCTTCCCGTCCGTTAAGAACACAGCAAGAAGGCCTGCCGCAAAGGCCAGGTTTAATATCAGGCTTAAGGCCCATTTGCGTTTTGTAAACCCCAGCTCCTTAAATGTCTCCCCGCCCTTCTTCTCAGCATAAACGGATACGAAAACCACGCCAAGGCCGAATATCATCAGAACATCCCTTAATATGAATGCTACGACCATGTCTCTTAAAGAATCACCGCCAAAGGGGATCATCAGAAGGCTCAGGGCAATCATCAAAAGACCTGCAACAACAGCAATCCCGGTATCTTTAGTTACATTAAATCTAAACAGTTTTTTCATTCTTGCATTAGTCTCCTCATTACTACGTATGCGTAGTATAGTACGTATACGTAGTAATTGTCAAGGAGTTTTTCATGCAAACAAAAATGGGCTCTCTCCTTTTGAGAAAACCCTAATCTTTTTTGCTCAAGCGACAGCAACAGAGTTGTCAACTATCGCATATGCTCGAAAAATCGCATTTAGGATAGAAAATCGCCAATTTCTGTAATTTTCTACGAAAAAAACGTCATTTGCGATAGCGCCGGCAGTTTTGAGCGTACTATAACCCGGTGTGTAAACATCAAATGATGTAATACCACTCTTCGCTCTGCTTGACCTCTTCACTCTTAGCGTGCCTGCCGTCAGCCTTGTTCTCTTTCTCGAGATTCGTCATGCTGACCTTCGAATTCGGCTCAACAGATGCGGTGATAAATGAGTTGCCGCCGATTACGGTATTCTCGCCGATAACAGTATTGCCGCCGAGGATCGAAGCATTAGCGTAGATGGTAACGTTATCGCATATCGTAGGATGACGCTTCTTGCCTGAGAGCTTCTGGCCGCCTCTAGTAGAGAGCGCGCCGATCGTAACACCCTGATAGATCTTAACGTTGCTGCCGATTATGGAAGTCTCACCTACAACGATACCTGTACCATGGTCGATGAAGAAATACTTGCCGATCGTAGCGCCCGGGTGGATATCGATTCCGGTCTCTGAGTGCGCGTATTCGGTCATGAGACGCGGCAGGATCGGAACCTTCAAAAGATATAACTCATGTGCGATACGGTAGACTGTGATCGCCATAAGGCCCGGATAAGCGAGGATTACCTCATCGAAGTTTGCAGCGGCGGGGTCACCGTCCAATGTAGCCAGAAGGTCTGTCTCAATGTATTCCCTGATCATGGGGATCTTCTTGAAGAATTCAGTCGTGATGCGGTAGCTCTCTTCCTCGCGCTTTTCATCTGTCATCTTGTCGTCGCTCTGGGAATAGTCGAGAGCCCTGTAGATCTGCTTTTTCAAGTGATAGAAAACATCTTCGATCGTTACCGCGAAGGAGTTCTTCGGATTATAGATCTTATATGTGAGATCGCGGAAATATCCTGGATAGATGATCCTGAAGAAATGCTCAACAAGCTCTCTTACCTCATCCTTGTCAGGATTGCTGAAGAGCTTTATCGCATCAATATTCTTTCCGCCGTTATAGTCATCAAATATCGCCCGGACGATCTGGTCGATCTCTTCATGCATGGCATCTTTAGTCATATTATCTTCTCCTTCTTCTCAATAAAAAACCCGAAAACTTCATTGTTTCCGGGTGAATCTTACTTACAAATCATTTTTTACCGGCACTCATCGCATACGAACTGCGCCCTTAAGATCTCACCCTTGGGACAAACAGCAACAACAACATAAAAGATTGTTCTCAAATGTCATATGCAACTATACCTTTCTTTTTTCTTATTATGGATTCTATCAACAATTACCTACCCAGTCAATCGGAAGGTCTTTGTCAGGCAGCTTGACCGGTCAACAGCAGTTTTAACAGAAAAAGCAGCAGAAGATGGCCCGGATAGAACGCATAGAACAGCCATTTAAGTCCCTTGCCCTTCTTTCCGTTATATAGCAAGAGCGGCACTATACTTAATCCTGTCGTACAGTAGTAACCCATCGTTCTTGTAAGTGCCAGGAAGGCGACTCCGGGGATCGGCCTGACATAATGATTCACATCCTTAAACACATAGAACAGGAACACTGCTGCTACTGCAAACATCGTATAATCCGCTTTAACCAGCATAGCAACGGCCGCCATGGCAACTACAGCCAAAGCCCCAAGCATTGTCCTCCAAACACTGTATCTGCCTTTGATCTCACTTTTCGAACCTCTGATAAGATCGAAAAGCATCAGCGCAGCTATGGAGATAAAGAAGGACAGCATTATATTCTGGTGAGAAAGATTGATATTTCCTTCAAAGGCCAGGTCGAAGGGCACTTCACTTACAAGCGCGAAAATCCCCATTCTCAGAAGATACTTGTTCCTGCTTCGGGTATGAATATATCCTTCGGTAATACAGAAGGCGAAGATCGGCATTGCAAGTCTTCCGACCATCCTCAGCCAGGCAATTTCAGGGAAAAACACATCGCCCACATGATCAAAGACCATACTGATCATGGCAATGATCTTGAGCATTGTCCCGTCTAAACATCTGATGCCTTGAGTTTTTCCCATCTTAAAATTCCCGCCGCCAATATTATTAGATCACGCCGGTCATTATAACATTGCGAAAATCTGATGGTAAGGGCTCTTGCAGCCGCACATCAAGCGTTACTTGATCCTCTTGAAGATCGAATACTCAGCCCAGCTGTACTGTGACATGTACTCACCCTGATAGGAATTCAGGATCGTGCTGTCGCCTTCAAGATACTTGAAATAATCGCACTCAATGCTCTTGGGATTGATACCGATCTGGCCGCGCTGTCTTACGACAACGTCCTCTCTTCCGAGTTCGCTCAAGGTCTTGGTAAGGTCCTGTCTGAGCTTCTTAAGATAGTCCTGACGGTCCGTGCCGAAATCATCGTCTTCCCAGATGACCGCGATGATCTCATTGTTCGTGCACATCGCGCCTCTCCTGTCGATAAGATATGCCAGGAGTTCTTTTGTCTTCTTATACTTGAACTTGATGGGTTCACCGTTGCAGTAGACTTCAAAATTGCCGAAAGTAACAGCCTTGATCCGGTCCTGTTCAAAAACGGTGCCGTATCTTAATGTCTCCAGTGCCTTCTTGATCTTTTCTGACGTAACGGGCTTCATTATGTATGCCGATGCATAGAGCGAAAAGGCATCGCCCGTAAAATCGCCGTAACCCGTAACGAATATGATATTGATCTTCGGGTTCATTGTCTGAAGTCTCTTGGCAAGGGTTATGCCGTCAACATCCCTCATTTCGATGTCGAGAAAAGCGATATCACAGCCGTTCCTGCCGACAAATACTTCAGCATCAGTCGTCCTTCTGAATGAATTGACAGTCTCATTAGGAAGATTATCCTTAATAGCCGCAACAAGAGCTTCCAAAGATAACTTCTCATCATCTACAGCTATAATGTTCATTTAACGTTCTCCTTATTCACCTGCAGAAGGCTTTGCGTCTTCTTCGCCGTCATCATCAGGTCTTACTTTTGCCTTCTCGCCCGGGAGCTTGGGAATGGTAATTACCGCAGTGGTTCCCTTGCCCTTGGTAGAGAAAATATCAAGTTCTCCGTTTACCCTCTTCTCGATCCTGAATCGCACGTTGTCTATTCCGATATGTGAACGGCCGTCATAAGCACGCGACTTATTCGGATCGAATCCTACGCCGTTATCAACAACATAGATATAGAAATTCTCAAAATCCTCTATGGTCCTTATTATGATCTTTCCGCCATTGGTACTCTTGGCGATTCCGTGTTTAACGGCATTTTCCGCCAGAGGCTGGACAACGAGCATCGGTATATGGAAATCCGAAGGTCCGATATCATACTCGATCTGCAGATCCTCATCGAAGCGGAGTTTCTCAAGATCAAGGTAATTCTTGACATGTTCCAGCTCCTTGCTGAAAGGTGCCAGCTCATCAGAGACAAGGGAATCGATATTCGCTCTTAAATAACTTGAGAACCTGTCGATGGCAGTCTGGGCGAGCTTGGTGTCTTTCGCGCACAGATAATAAATGATATTCAGGACATTGAAGACGAAGTGCGGCTGCATCTGGGTAAGGACCATGTTGAGCTGGAGATTCTCGATCTCTTCCTTCTTCTCTGCAATGACCTTGTTCTGGTTTAAGAGCACCATATTCTGCTGGAGCACCTTCTTATTGAGCGCTTCTTCGAGATAGGTGATCCGGACATTATTTACGATGAAGATAATGATCAGCGAGATCGACATTCCGATGTTGGTAAGGCCGATGCCGGGCTTAAAGATAACCTGAAGGACTACCATCGAGAACGGGATCGTTACATAAAGGAGCAGGCTTATGATCTGCTTTACCATGAGCCTCTTGGTACAGATTATTATCTGGAGAACGACAAGAACATACAATACACCGATAAGAACAAGAGCGACATTATACAAAGGCTGTCTGTGATAGACGTTGTGCTCATCGATAAGATAGTACCAGTGAGTGTATTTCGCGGAGATAATACTGGTCAGAGCGCAGCCTGCAGCAAAGTAATAAGTGAACGTAGCTACAGCGTTCGACGCCTTACCTGCTCTTGCAAGATACTTAACATATCCCACGAACAGCGCGACCATCAGATACTGAAGAAGCATCGTAGCAAGCATCGCTAACCGGAAAACCACATGCGCCCAGGGCTCGTCGACATTCTGGCTTACAACTACACCGACGTCGAATGTCAATGTGGCCGCAGTAACGAACTGCATGATGCACATAACGGAATCAGCTCTGTTGTTGATCTTTCTGACCACGAGAAAGTATATTCCGATGCCGGAACATATCAGGATTCCCCAGATCTCAAATGCTGCCAGTAAGTACTCAACTTCCATTATTTATTCAAGCCTTCCGGTTTGTTCATCTGTGCTACTTCTTCAGGTGTCAAGATTCTTAGATCTCTATAAACAAAGCATATAACATCAATTATAAACATAATAGCACTAATTGCTATCATGACCGGCGTATACTTGTCGCACATGACCACCGGAGTCGTCATATCTTCGGTAAGGAAGAATACAAGAACTGAAGAACACAGAATGAATATCTCAATAGCAGTACCGGTGTTGACCCTTAAACGGAATCTCTTGAGCTTATCCTTGATCTTATCGCCGTATCTTATGATCGCCATGGCATCAGAGCCGCTGTATCCGTATCCGGAATAAAGATCCCTGATCTTCTTTGCTGCCTTGCTCTGGCTGAACTTGATCCTTGCCTTTGTAAAAGGCAGTACTACGACGATGCAGTAGATAACGCATACAACGTTAAGGAATGCCCAGTTCTCGGAGCCGAAGGGGTGTCCGATCGCTGTGAGCCTGTCGATAACAGTGGGAGTATCATTGTTGTTTCCACCGTTATTGCCGCCGTTCTCGCCGCCGTTGTCCGCAAATCCCGGAATATCCTTGTAATCGACAGGAGTAGCTTTGCAGAAAACAACGATTCGGCCGTTTGTTATGGCGGATTCACATGTGGAGAGCGCCAGTATCATTGCAGGGTCTCCGGACTTCTGGAGCTGGTCAAGCATGGCAGGTCCCTCTTTCTCGAACAATTCGAGAGCCTGTCTGTCAGAGTCGCTCAAGAGCCTGTAGAATTCGGAATGAGTGAGGATATACTTGATCCTCTCGCTTATCGTAAGCGCCTTTATATCGTAAACATTCTCATCGTAAGCGTCAGTCAGCATGACAGCGAAAACATCGAGCTTATAGTATCTGCCGCCCGCATAGAGCCAGCCGCCCAAGTGAGAATTGAAATAATCTTCTTTCTTATACTTTTCGAGATCACCGAACATGGCACCGTTATCCATGTGGTGACCGAAGATAACATTGTAGGGATCGGAAAGATCTTCCGAGTTGTCTGTCTTAAGATAGATCGCACCGGTAATGCTTGTCTTGCCGTAGATATCCTTGGTGGCATATTCAAGGTCATCTTCGCCCTGAACGACCGGATAGTCGATATTAGTATCGTAGACAGTGATCCAGCCTCTGGCATCCTCATTGACTTCTTTAAGTCTTGCAAAGCTGTCCTGATCGTAATCAGATCCGCTTCCGTCACCATTATCCTTACCCTTGCTTCCATCATTGGTATCAACAGGAATGGGTTTGAACTGTTTTAATTCGTAGGATGAGAACGCGTGCTGGTTGATATAGAACGTATCATAGAGAGAGTATGCAGCAAACATTATGATGATCACTGCAACAACGGCTACGATCGCTCTCATAACCGTCTCAATGATCTTAACGATGCTGCATACTGTCTTCATATGATGCCTCTATACTACTAAGGAGATTACAAATTGTTACGCCTTATCAAAGTAACAACTGAGCCTTTGATCTCTTTTGCTTTAACCGTACCGTAGTAACGGCTGTCTTCTCCGCCCTCTCTCCTGTCTACCAGGATGAAATATTCGCCTTCGGGAATAGTCTGGGGGAATTCCTCATAGCCCTCGTAACGGGGCGTTGTGTAGTAGATCTTAGGTTCTTTGATTGCATTGCCGTTGACGATCAGATGAGCTTCGTCAGTGATATCAACCGTATCGCCGCCTACGGCAATGACTCTTCCAAGGTAGATCGTATCGTTCTTATTGATGACTACTACCTCATTAACGTCGAACTTTCTGTCAAATCTGAAATAAAGGAGCAGATCTCCGTAATCGACTCTCGGAGACATATCATTCGAAGGAGCCTTCATGATTCCGAAAACAACTCCCAGCATGAGCCACACGAGAATTATGATTATCAGGATGCTCAGGAGTGAGAAATGGAGAGATCTCATCTGTGACTTGGCCTTGCCGATAGTCTTCTGTGTACCGGAAGCTACAGAATTCTCCTCATTTCTCTTCTCTATATTAGTATTCTCACTCATATGGCTACCTCTTATTACTCCCCTGTGGTTTTTAAATAAGGTACGGATGCTTCTTCAGCATCCGCACCCCTTAAATTCATTTTAACCGATAATCTTAGCGATTCGGATACCTTTCCGTATCAAGCTTCGTCTTCTTTTCTCTTAGCTGTACCGGCAACCAGGAATCCTACACCGAATGTAAAGAGAATTACGAACGGAAGGATTGCAAGAGCTACGCCTGTAGGTGAGATGAGAACGTATTCATTTGTGAATTCAACTGTCTTATCTTCGCCTGCTGCACCCTTCGTTGTAGTAACTGTAACAGGATCAGTATTATCCTGAGGCTCAAGCATTACGTTAGAAAGATCCGTCTCAGCTCCGCTTGTAGTTACATAATAGATCTTAGCGTCTATATCGTTCTTCTCAGAGATACCGACTGTTGTTCCGCAAGGGATACCGGTATATGTAACTGAATTACCATTAGCGATAGTTGTTGTTATACTTGCATCCATAGCTAAAGGATCGCCATCAGAAGAGATAAGATTGAAATTACCGGTGACGCCATCAGGTTTGGTGAATGTCAATGTGAACGGGAAACCATGGTCATTATTAGCAGCATCATTAACAAGTGTCTTTTTTACTTCAAGATTATAAGTATAGTATGCATCTGCCTTAAGTGTTGCTGCGCCGGAACCTGAACCTGTTGTTGTGTCAACAAAACCCTGTGTCTTAACTACATCATCAAGATTGTTGCTGGCAGCAGTAGATCCGTCGATATCATCATCAACCGCAAACAAAACGTAGCCGTAGATCTTGTAACCTGCTGTCTCGCCGTCCTTAGGATCTCTTACATAAACATCGAGATAACGGACAGTTTCAGTTGCATTATCGCCAACTACTCCGACAGCAGCTTTGTTTGAACATGTCTCAGTAACTACATAACGATAGACACCTGCACCGGGGAATGTAACACCATCAAAGCTTATTGTAATAGGCTTAAGGTTAGATGCACCAGCAGGCGCTGCATCTACCTTTTCATTATTCGGATAAGCAACCGCTCCTGTAATAGTCGGGGTGCCAACGCCGGCCTTTGTTAATGCCTTAACGCCGTCTGCATCTGTAATTTCCTTTTCTGCTGAACCGGCTCCAATAGTATATGTATAGCTTACGCCAGGTCCATAGACTTCATCAGCTGAAGGATTGTAAACCTTAAGATCCTTCTGAATTACCAGAGTTGTTTCAAGAGCAGTAGCAGGATTTTTATCACCTGTTACGCCTTCTTCCGGCAGTTCAGCAGCCATTGCTGATACGCCCAGCGCGGCTACCATAGCTGTAGCAACGAAAATACTTGCTACTTTTCGTAATATGCGTTTCATATTAGTATCCTCCTCATTAGTCATCAGTTTTGAGTTTTTGAATTTGTTGGTAGTTTGATGTTTGTTGTAACTTTTTTATACCATTTGGTTAGGGACAGAAATGGGACACTTTAAGCATTTTTGATACATTTCTCGAAAAGTGTCACACTTTGTTAATCATTTTCGCTTTGCTCCTGCCCCCCTTTCTTTATTTCACGTAATTTATAAAAACACATCTTATATAATCAATAAATATTTACTTTTGACCTATTAATGATCGAGCATCTGTTCATTCGTTCTCTTTCCTCTTCCTGCGCCTGCGCTTCAGCACGACCGGTACCAGCAGCAGGCTGGAAGCCAGCAACAGTGCATATGGATGCACATTGGAAGTGACTCCGGTCGGAGTGATCAAAGCTGTGCCCTTGTTTTTGAAGACTACAGTAAGGCTGTTGTTCTCATCAGGCTCAAAGGCATTATCGTTGCTTGTAAAATTCTGTGGTCTTCTGGTTGCCTGTTCCACCGCAAAGGTGTAGGACAATGTGGAGTTATCTGTTGAATAGGTAATGTTGTTCTCAGGAACCACGTTTTCTACGAAAACCTCCGATGTGTAGCCGTTCTTCTGACTCTGAGTGATATTCAGCGTGTACCTATAGTCAGAGACATAGTCGTAAACCTTTTGCTTTACACATTGCTGCAAGTAGTCCTCTTTTACCACAAGGCCGTCTTTATCGGTAACTGTGATCCACACACTGTACTCATAAGGCTCGGCTGTTGTTCTAGTAACCGTGATCGTGACCATATACTGCTGATTGTTCTTGAGTCTCGTAGACACAGAACCCCACGTGCTGTTCGGTGCACCGTATTCTAATGCACTGCTGTTCATTTTACCCCAGACCTGAACGTTCTGGATCTCGATATTGTAATCAAATTCGTCAGCTGAGTTTCCTCCCTCCGTACGGTTTTCCACGGTAAAGGTGAAGGTCTGACGCTTTCTTTCCGTCCAGGAAGTAACCAGCGTTACGTTCTCAGTAACAGGCTGCGTAAAGTCAAAACCATAATTGTTAAGAACAGTCTGAACGTTCTGATCAATGTTTTTAGCACTTGACCGGTATCCGTCTGTCGTAGAGTTATATTTAAGCCATTTGATGAAGACCCACCCGGTTTTTTCGGAATTTGGCGATGGATCAGCAGGCTTAGGGACACATTCGCCTTTAGCCACAGTATATGTGACATAACGCAGATCCGAGCTGTCCTGATAGAAAGCGTACGCACCGGGAGTATTGGTCACAGCCGGACCGTTCCAGGTATGGAGCTTGACCGGATTAGCATTAATATTGCCATATACGATATTGTATCTTACCATAACGGTATCACTCCAAACGGCGTACAGGGTCTGATTGTAGGGAGGCTGCTGACTGAAGTCCCAGAGGTAGTCGCTCTTGATCTTTTCCAGCACATTGGAGCCTGAATCCGGAGTAATGGTCGTCTCTCCCCATGTAACCGCTGTATCGGAGCTGAAGTCTGAATGAGAAGCAATATCCGAGTTGGTCGTCCAGCCGATGAAAATCTTGCTGTTGTGATCCGGGTCAGAAGGACGGTAGGAATTATTAACGATCTTTTCTGAGTCAATCGTGTACAGATCGCCTGAAGCATGTACGTAGTTCTCTGATGATTCCGTCCAGATACCGCCGTTTACATTATAAATGACCTGAAGAACGGGTTCTTCAGTATAGGTGACAATGATGCCTGTAGGATTGGTCACCAGAGTGCCTGTATAAGTTGCGGTTCCGCCAAACGGGATCTTGTCGCTGCCGGTGCCGTAAGGATCGGTCGAGCCGAATACGCCGTTGACTTTCAGCTTATAACCGAGGTGATCGTTAGTCGCCGTTGCCGTAACGGTATCAGTGCCTGCAACCGCACCCGGGAGGACGATCTTGACCTCACCGTTTACGTCACCCGACTTTGCGGGAAC
Organism: Saccharofermentans sp.; assembly: GCA_016292145.1. Lineage (GTDB taxonomy): Bacteria > Bacillota > Clostridia > Saccharofermentanales > Saccharofermentanaceae > Saccharofermentans. The sequence goes on along the minus strand of JAEFBA010000021.1, from coordinate 21,484 downwards.
GGTGATCGTGCTCGTTGCCGCCTCACGGTCGAATTCACCGGTCGCCTTGTTGACAATGCTGATGGTGCTGTTTCCGCTTCCGGAAAGATTTATGGTGATCGGCGCGTCAGTAGTGTTGACAAAGGTGACATACACCATGGGCTCCCACATCGCATAGAGAGTCCTTGCATCGTTTCTGGTGACTGCTATAACTGAATCCGCAGCATATGCCGGGATATAAGCCTTAGCGGTCGTCGGACTGTTCGGATCAGAGTTTTCGTCAAATCCCAGCAACAGATAGCCATTTTTATGCGTGAAGAAATTCTTGCCCGTGATCTTATTAAACGCCTTCGTTGTAGCATATCGGTACAGATGCAGCGAAATATTGGACTGGAAATCGCCGAGCAGGATCTGCGTCGGGTTGCTTCCATCCATATGGTCAGTCGTATTGATGATCGAACTTCCGGGGCCGCTAAGTGCAGGAAGCAACGTGGAATCAGTTTCGTTCACATATCCGTCATGAGCATTATTCGCATCGAGGATCAGGTTGGTAACATCCGGCCTGCGGTAAGAATCACTGACACGCTCGTAATACGCCTGCATGTGTATGATGCCGCCGTGTCCATCGGTCTGGGTAACCAGCGCTGAATTTACGGTAAAATCGTCGCCGGGGCTGTAGTAGATCGGGTTTCCGTTTTCGCCGAACTGGATCGGTGTCCATTGCTGGTAGGTGTATTGCTGTCCGTTAACAGTGATCGTACTGCTGTTCCCGTCCGGCCTTACCACACGCCAGCCACGGAACACCCAATTCTCCGTTACATGCGTGGGCGCCCTCAGGATGTTCGTTGACGACTGGTCGGCATAGAGTTGCGTCGCCGGAAGAGCCGGATCAGTCCACTGTTCAATATCGCCGATGACGGCGGTGAATTGACCGTTCTCCTCTACGAAGAAATAAGGATTATATTTAATATAGATGCCGCCGTCGAGTCGCCATTTTGCGCGAAGCTTGATCTCACCATAGACAGGATCGTTGAAGTTGTAGGGCATGGAAGCCTCGGAGCCGTTATCATAGACCCTGTACCAGCCCATAAAGGTCCAGTGCTCGCTCTCGGTGATATGACGGTATTTCTGTGTGGAAACGTAAGTAGTTTTCCACTGGTCAAAGCTAAGGAGCGTAATATCAGGGCGCGATCCGTTATTTATGTTCGCTTCGGCAACCTTGTAATAGAAATCATACAAGTCAGACAGCTCTGTTTCCGTGACATACAGAGCGATACGCAGGTCAGACGGGAGGCCGCTTGTGCCGTCAGTCTGTTTATGCTGCATGTTGACATAGTAGTAGACATGGCCGCGGTAAGTTGCCGCGTCCTTATCGCTCAGCTGTACATAATTCTTCGGACTGAGAGTGTATTGACCGATCCTTTCGCCATAGGTGCCGTTGAAGTAGGTGGACTGGTCACGGCGGTATCCGCTGTCAGCAGGACGCTCTACGATCGGCTGATTCTGGTCATCTAAGACCTGCTGGCCAGTGACCGGATCCAGCTTATAGAGAACACCGCGGTTAAACGCTCCTCTGCCGGAACCGTCATACGAAGATGTTTCATCATGGTTGATATGGTCGATCTCACCACCGTTCGGATCGATCTCCACCTTGTACTTAAGCGCTTTCATGACCGGATAAAGCAACACATTGGCTTTAGGCATAGTGCTGTTCGCAAAATCGAAAGGTTCGCCTATGCCGGCTTCATTGGTATACCAGCCAAGGAATACATAACCTGTCCTTGACGGCGGATCATACTTGTTTGCATCCGCAAGAGACTGTGTATAGTAATAGGTATCTGTCTTATGGTCCGCCTCGTTCTCGTACATGAAGGTCAGGTTATACTGCTTCGGTCTGAGGAAGAAGTATATGTGATAATCCTTCTGGCCGGATATATCCGGATTTGTAACCTGTGTAGGGTTATAGCAGCTGTAGAAGAGTTCATAGCCATCAGGCGTGTCAACCAGCTGGAACTGAGGTTCCAGGTTTGAGATGAGGAATCTCGGAGAATCTGAAAGCTCTATGAAATTGCGCCCTGCGATCTCGCTCTTATCACCTGCGGTGTGTTCCTGGCTCCAAGTGGTCAGATTATATGACTGGTAATCATTTCCTGAGACAATGTGGGCAGTATTCGGATCGTAAGTGCCCGGAATTGCCTCGTAGAGGATATGATACTGCTTAAATCTGGTGGATTTATTCTTTTCTCCGAACCAAGCCACCAGATGGTGAACCTGATTTTCGTTGATAATTGCATCTCCGGCTCGGTTGCTGCAGAGTTCCGCAGACATATACTGGTATACGCCGTTGATATCCGGGTTTGCACCCTGAGGATTGCCGACGGTATTTCGTTCATTGGCGATACGGCAATAAAGGCTTCCGTAATAAGCAGCCCAGATGTACAACGTATATTTCGAATTGTCGGGTCCGGCAAAAGTGAAATTCGGATTGGACGGCGAAGGCCAGCGGTCACCGATGTAAGCGCCGTACTTTGCCTTGATGACGTACAGGTTGGCCTCATCATCCGCCGGATCATAATCACCCATGACATTCGCATTTGTAGTGACGTAGGTCGAATCATAGGTATTGCCTTTATAAGACATCGAATATGTCCCCGAGTATGATTCCGAGGCATTATGCGAATTGGTATAGCCCAAAGCCGTAACCTTCGAGTCCTTGAACATGTATTCTATCCAGTTGCCATCCCAGGTATCAGGCGTATCGGCCGGTTTCTGGTGTCCGCCTGATTTTACGTAACCGTCACGGCCAATGTGGAATACGATCTTAAAGACCTTGCGACTGAAATAAACGTTGATGACCGTAGTTCCGTCGCCGTTTATGACAACGGATGCGTCAGATAGGTTCTCGTCCAGGTCGTAGAACTTTTTCTCATCCGCAGGTACTGCTCCGGCCTCGTCCAGGTATTGCTCGTTCAATATTGAAACCGAATTAACCTTGAAGTTTTTTAGAGCTGACAGGGGCAGCGTAGATCCGGAAGCATAGCTTGTGCCAAGCTGAGCATTCAGGTCTGTAGTCGAAATAATCTTTACGGAAGCGGATGTATAATCGTCTTTCGGATCGGAAGGTGCAACATAATTCTGCTCCTGTGCATTCTCCGTCCAGTAAACGATAGAGATGTTGGTCGCCGCAGGGATCCATTTTGCATAGAGTGTCAGACGAGAAAGCCCGTAGTAGAATTTTAGCTTGCCGTCAGCTACTTCCCAAGCCTTTCTCCCTCCCTCATATCCGGGGGGAATCGTCATATCTGTACGAATGCTGACCTTTCCGTCTGTGATAGTTGTTTCGGTGATACGTGTACCGCCAGTAAACTCTCCGGTACTTGTATCATAATGATCAGGATTCACGTACCAGCCACCAAAATCGTAGCCCCTGCGAGTAGGAGCATCAAGCTTTGTTAATATGCTCTGCCTTTCGATTTCCGAAAGAGAAGCGTTGACACCGGTTTCCTCCCATGCCATCAGATAGCGTGATTCGACATAGGTGGCACCGTTGCCGGAGATACCAACGTTAAAATCCGCCCAGCGGGCTTCGATAAAGATAGGATAGAGATCAATATCTCCTGTGACAGTGATATATTTTCCGTCTTTTCCGGGATCCTTGAGCTCGTTTCCGTTATAGTCAATAGTTTCAACTTTGACCCAATCAGTGCCGTCATAATACTCCCAGCCTTTAAAGATGAGGCGGACAGCATCTGTGCTGGTTGCCGCAACATCGCTGACCTTGACTTCTGCGGAAGAAGCACCGCCGAACACCAAAAGCTTGCGCGTCATCAGGTTGGAAGCGCTGGATCCTGCTCCGGAATCGTGCGCGAACTGCATAAAGTTCACAAAATGATAGTTCTCATATACGGGCGCAACAAGGACGTGCACATTGCCGTCTTTATCGACAGCACCGGATCCTGTAACTCCATCTAATGACCAATTAACCGTATCTCCGACACTGACATTTTTCTCACTGATGGAGATAGGCTTCTCAAATGCGATATGGTCGGGTTTATCCGGCCATGTATAATAAAGTTTATTATTATTTTTACCTATTCCGTATTCATCAGTCTCTCCGCTCTTCACATACGGATCTACAACATACCAGCCATAAAAATACTCCGTCGCGGTATTTACAGGATCCGCGATAAGCTCGAGCGATTCATCATCTTTCAATATCTGGGAATTTTGTTTGTCCTTATTCTCACTCTTATTATAGAATTCATAAGGATCTACGGCATAGTAAGAAGTATTACCTTCAGTCATCGGGCTGCTGAAATCGGCACTGATAAAATGGAACTTGACTCTGGGCGTAACAACGGTGCTCTCATCCTCGTGCTCGATGATAACATAGACACTGAAATGCCCTGCTTCGAATTCTACCTTACCGTTCTTAACCTCAGCGTCGATCTTCTCGATATTTTCATTCTTGATGTCGACCGGCTTGCCGCTCTCGGCGATCTCATCAGGAACATAAATGACTTCTGTTTCATTTTTTGTAACGCTGTTACACTCTTCCGATGCTACCTCGATCTTGAGGAGCTCAGCGGGCTGCCATTCGTTTCCATTCTTATCGAAAACCTTGATGTCGTAAGCTGCGATAACCTTTGCACCGCTGACTTCGACCTCTACTTTCTCTGCAGTAACTTTAACGTCTGCAGGTAAAAGGCCTGAAACATATATATTTTCGCCTTCAGCCTTGATCCTGCGCTCTTTGAGCTCGATATCAGGCTTAGCGGGCTTTGTCTCATTATTCTCAGGCTCTGATGGAACCTCTTCAGAACTTTCTGTCTCTTTTATTTCTGTTTCTGTGGATTCTGTTGTCTCTGGTTCTGCCGGCTCTGTGTTTTCGATATCCGTGAAAGCTGTTTCATTTTCACCTTCTGTAACATCGATGACATCAGTTTCATTTTTATCTTCCGGTGTCACATTATCAATCGTGGTTTCAACGGGAGCTGCTGTGGTCTCTACAACGGGATCCTCGCTCTCGGCCGAAGACGCCTCAGCATCTTCGACCTCATCAGCGAAAACAGTTCTTATCGAATTGAAGAGCTGGCCTGCTTTGTCGTAGGACATGATTACAGAGGTTGTCATTGCAGCAACCAGAACGATAGCAGTGCTTTTTTTGAATAATTTGCTGTAATTTATACGCTTCATATTCATGTCCTCTTCAAACAAATTGCCCAGTCTTACAATCCGATAATAACAAAGCACCGGGGACAGAATGGGGACACAATAAAGCTAATTAATATAAAAATCTGTAATTTTGTTTTTCTTTATCTCAAAAATGATCGATCAATCTGCAGTACCGTTAGGTACGGTCTCTATGTGCGGGACAACATAACTGCCGATCTCACCCCAGGTTCCCTTTTGAGAATCATATTCTTGAGTATATTTTGTGGATCCTTCTATTGGTTTACCTGCGATCAGATAGAAGTCGCCACCATTAATAAAGACTGCTTTGTCATTAACGGAAATGGATTCAATGGTGACATCTTTATCAGGATCGTACTTGCGGTCTTCATAGCACATCTTAGTTACAATGTATTTTCCGTCCCGCTCTTCAATCTTGTTGCCGGCATTTACTATTCCGTCAGCGTTATCCATAGTTACATAAACGCGAAGTCTATCATCTTTTACATTCCGGAGCGAACCGCCATAACGGCTGTTTTTCTCGCATACCGCTTTGTCGAAAACAATAACTACTTCGTACTTGAAGATAACGATGCGCTCAAGGCCGTACATGTTATCCGGAGAACATGTATATACCGCTTTGGCCTTTTCCTCTCCGTCAATAACTATAGGAGGCGCTGCGCACCCTGACAGAGAGGCAATCAATGCCATTATTAAAGCAATCGAAAATAATCTCGTTTTTATTCCCATAAAGATCCCCAAACAAATAAAAAACGATCTTCGCCGATACCGGCTCAATTACTAAACGAGATTATTATATCAAAATATTAAATACTGTTGCTGCCCTTGCTGTAAGGGATTAATCAGAGTGTTGCTCCAGCGCATCCTCCAGCGTGTGCCAGGCGAGCACGGCGCATTTTACTCTTGCGGGCACTTTCGCTACACCGGCCAGAGCAGAGCAGTCTTCGAGTCTGTCTATATACTCCTTCTCATCTGCTTCGCCCTTTATCATGCGCAGATAGAGATCAACAAGGCTCTTTGCCTCTTCAACGGTCTTTCCCTTGATCAGGTCTATCATGAGTGAGGCGGAAGCCTGTGATATCGCACAGCCCGAACCGATGAAGCCTATGTCTTCCACGATGCCGTTTTCTATCTTTACCTGGAGAACGATATCATCGCCGCATGAAGGATTGTTGCCTTCCAGACTTACCGTAGCACCCGGCACAGGCCGCCTGTTGTGGGCAGCACGGCTGTTCTCGGTAATTATCTGAGAATACAAGCTCTTAAGATCCAATTTCCATCACCTTCCTTGTCTGCTCCACCGAGCTGAGAAAAATGTCTACATCTTCTTCATCGTTATATAAAGCGAAGCTCGCGCGAAGACATGATCCGATCCCGAGTCTCTCCATTAACGGCTCGGCGCAGTGGTGTCCCGCGCGTACGCATACACCAAAAGAATCCATTATCGTAGCTGCATCATGAGGATGGACGCCTCTGATATTAAATGATATAAGGCTCCTGTCCCTGTCAGACCCTGCCGGATATATATCGATCCCGCCGATATCCTTAAGACCATTTAAGGCCTTCCTGCAAAGTTCAGTCTCATGTTCCCGGATCTTATCAAGACCGATCGATTCCACGTAACGGATTGCTTCGACAAGCCCTGCTTCAGCACCGAGATTGCAGGTTCCCGCTTCGAATTTCCTTGGTGGTTTGGCATAAGTCGTACCGCTCTCATGGACATGGGATATCATGTCACCGCCACTTAAGAAAGGCGGCATCTTATCCAGCAATTCATATTTGCCGTAAAGAACACCTATTCCCATCGGTCCGTAGACCTTATGTCCGGAGAATGCTGCAAAATCAGCATCCAGATCTCTTACATCGACTCTCATATGTGCAACGCTCTGTGCGCAGTCGATGACCGCTATTCCGCCGTTCTGATGAACGAGGCTTACGGCAAGCTTTACGGGGTTTTCTATTCCCAATACATTTGACACCTGTGCCGTGGCAAGGATCTTTGTAGATCGCCCGATCTTTGAGGTCAGCTCCTCTTTAGTATATTCGCCCTGTTCATCCGGATACAGATAAACTACTTTGGCACCTGTGATCTCAGAAACGCGCTGCCAAGGAACAAGGTTGCTGTGATGCTCCGATACGGCAACGGCTATCTCATCGTCTGTTTTAAGATTGGCAAGGCCGTAACTGTAAGCCACCAGATTAAGCGCTTCTGTTGCGTTGCGGGTGAAGATTATCTCTTCATCCCGCTCGGCATTCAGAAAACTTGCAATTATGCTTCTTGCTTTTTCATGTACATCAGTCGCTCTCATTGCGAGCTCGTATACTCCCCTGTGGGGATTTGCATTATCGGCTGTGTAATATCTCTTAACGGCAGCCAGCACCACATCCGGCTTCTGCGTTGTCGCAGCGTTATCGAGATATACCAGACGCATATCGTTTTCGAGCTTGCTAAGTATCTTAAAGTCTTTCTTATAATACTGAGAGAGCATCGAGTCTTTCTCCCATTGATTTCATTACTCTGTTCTTGATCTCTTCATTACCGATCAGGTCGACAACAGGCGAGAACCTGGATTCGATGATGAGGCGCTTCGCGTCTCTTAACGGCACGCCCCTTGACTGCAGGTAGAAGAGCATATCATCGTCAAGCCTTGTAGTCGTTGCCGCATGCATTCCCTCGACCCACTCTTCTCCGCAGAGGATAAGTGGCGTGGTAAGATTCGTTACTTCATCGGAAAGCATGACGGTATCCTCACCTTCATGGCCGATCGCATGCACGCATCCGCGCTTGAAATCGACAGTCTCCCTCAGAGTCTTATAGGCACGCCCGGACAAAAGTCCGATCGCCTTGATCTCAGAGAAAGTTTCCCTGCCGTAGAAGTTCGTGCTGTCGTTCATATCAAGAATCTCATCGTTATCAGCAAGATATGCCGTTGTTACGTTGCAGCGGCTGTTATCGCCGATAAGTTCTGAACGGATTCCGTAAAGTGCACGGAGGCTTCCTATAGCAATCCTGACTACTTCAATATCAGCGTTCTCTTCGGCTTTAATTGCAACACCGCTCCTGATGTCTGAACGGATACCCGACAGATTAAGCAGATAGAGCTTTAATTTGGCATCCCTGTGAGCATAGACCTGTGTCAGAATATCCAATTGCTCTTCATTCTCAGAATCAATTATCTGAACAAGCTCGGCTTCGGCGCCTTCGAATACCTCAAGGCATTCTCTTACAACGCCTTCCTTATATTCTGATACGAAAGTGTTATCCCCGCTTTTTGCAGCCACACTCTTGCACTTGATCACCGATGCATTAGCTTTAACGTCGTTGTCAAAATCTGCTCCCGCACCGCTTACCATGGCATCGAAAACAGGACTTACGGAATATTTTTCCAGCTTTTTGGAATTATTTATGTCTCTCTCGAAAACTTCCGGTGCATAGTTAACCTTCAGGTGGTTCCATGTAGGCATCGGAATAGTATTTACTCTGTAACTCATAACAATACCTCTGTCAGCCTATGCTGCCTTTCATCTCAAGATTGATAAGGTTATTCATCTCAACCGCATATTCAACCGGAAGTTCCTTCGCGATCGGCTCGGCAAAACCGCCTACGATAAGGGCCTTCGCGTCGTCTTCGGACAGCCCCCTGCTCATGAGATAGAAGATCGAATCTTCACTGATCCTTCCGATCTTTGCCTCGTGGCCGATGTCGACCTTGCTGTTTCTGATATCTGATACAGGGATCGTGTCAGATCTGGACTGGTCATCGAGCATCAAAGACTCACAGGTAACTGCAGACTTGCTGTTTTCAGCTTCACGGTTGATCTTAACCTCGGATCTGAAGTTCGACTTGCCGCCGTCTCTTGAGATCGACTTGGTCGTGATATGGGAACTCGTGTTCCTTCCCATATGGATGACCTTTGCACCTGTATCGAGCTCCTGGCCTTCTCCGGCAAACGTGATGCCCGTATATTCCATTCTGGAATTATCGCCTTTGAGGATGCTCATGGGATAGAGATATGACGTGTGCGAACCGAATGAACCTGATACCCACTCGATTATTCCGCCCTCTTCAACAAGAGCACGCTTGGAATTCAGGTTGTACATGTTCTTGGACCAGTTCTCGATCGTCGAATATCTTACACGTGAATTCTTTCCGATATAGATCTCGACACATCCGGCATGGAGATTTGCTATGTTGTACTTCGGCGCTGAACATCCTTCGATGAAATGCAGATAAGCATCGTCTTCAACGATGATGAGCGTGTGCTCGAACTGGCCTGCGCCCGGAGCATTGAGTCTGAAATAAGACTGCAAAGGGATCTCCACCGATACGCCCTTGGGAACGTACACGAATGAGCCACCTGACCATACAGCGCCGTGAAGAGCCGCAAATTTATGGTCTGTTGCAGGGATCAGCTTCATGAAGTGTGATCTCACTACATCTGCCATATCACCCTTCAGAGCGCTCTCGATATCTGTATAGATAACGCCCTGTGCTTCTACTTCTTTTCGAACATTATGGTATACGATCTCAGAATCGTACTGTGCACCTACACCGGCAAGAGACAATCGCTCGGACTGGGGAATACCGAGCTTCTCGAATGTATTCTTTATATCTTCCGGAACCTCTTCCCATTTCGCGCTCATCTCACCCTTCGGACGGACATAGGTAATGATGTTATCCATATCAAGTCCGTCTATGGAAGGTCCCCATGTTGGGATATCAAGTGAGTTATAGATCTTCAGTGATTCAAGCCTGAATTCGGTCATCCACTCAGGATCTTCCTTTTCCAGTGAGATCTGTCTTACAACTTTTTCCGTAAGACCTGAATCAACGATCATTGCAGGATCAAGTTTATCCTTAAAATCGTACATGGTGCGGTCGATCGCATCCACCCTCGTTTTCTCTTCAACTTCAAACATGATCACACCTCTTCCGTTACCGAGGCATAACCGAATTCATTGATCCTGTCGATAAGACTTCTGTCTCCTGTTCTTAAGATCTTGCACTTTCCGATAACATGGACCTTATCAACATCAAGTCCGTCAAGGATGCTCGCATTGTGAGTAATGATGACAAGCGAATTTTCCTTGTTGTGGAAGTGCCTGATACCCTGAGTTACTGTCTTTACTGCATCGACGTCAAGACCTGAATCCGTCTCATCGAGGAAAGCGAGCTTCGGCTGGAGCATAAGGAGCTGCAGTATCTCGGCTTTCTTCTTCTCACCGCCGGAAAATCCCACATTAAGATATCTGTCCGCATAAGCGTGATCCATTCCGAGAGCATCCATCTTCTCTTCGAGTTCACGTCTGAAGGCAACGATCTTTTCCTTCGTTCCCCTGATGGAACCTCTTGCTGTTCTTAAGAAGTTCTCCATCGTAACGCCCGGGATCTCCAAAGGATTCTGGAACGACATGAAGATGCCCTTTCTTGCTCTCTCGTCAGGCGAAGCATCAGTAATGTCCTCGCCGTCGAAAAGGATCTGTCCTTCCTCTACTTCGTAGGAAGGATCACCCATTACAGCCGAAACAAGAGTTGACTTTCCAACACCATTCTGTCCCATCAGGACATGGATCTCGCCCGGTTCGATCTTGAGATCGACACCGTTAAGGATCGTCTTGTCTTCAACTGCAACCTTGAGATTTTTAATTTCTAAAAGTGCCATTAATGTAACCCCATTTCCAAATATTTGTTAGTCATGACTAACTTCAAAAAGAATTATATATCAAATTAGTAGGTTTAAAAGGGCGCTTTATCCCGGTAATGCTAAAAGATCGTTGAATTTTGGGCGGGTTTAGACATTTTTATTCCCGAATGAAAATCATTTTAGGGCTAAAAATTTATTACAAGAAAGCGTCCTGTAATATTGTCTTCTTGATCAGCTTAGCCTTATCACCGAATCACAACATTCATTGATGAACTCGTAATCGTGCGTTACGACATAGACGGTCTTTCCCGCCGCCTTAAGGCGCTTCAACTCCTGTGATAAACGCATCATATTGAGTTCATCCATTCCGCTGGTGGGTTCGTCCATCAGTATTATGTCTCTGCCTGCAGCAACACTCGAAGCTATTGCAACTCTCTGTTTCTGTCCGCCTGACAGAGCCATCGGATGATGGTCAGCAAGATCCCTTATGCCGAAGCGGTCCAGGATCTCTAATGCCTTTTCTTTCTTCATATCTTCGCTTAACGAATCATTCATGCCGATTATCAGTTCATCCAAGACACTCTCGGTGAACAGCTGATGGTTAACGTCCTGGAAAACAAGATAACAATCCCTGCTTCTAAGTTTTCTTTTCCAGCGGCTGCCGTTCAATGTGATCTTATCCTTTTTTGTCTTATAGATACCGCACAGGCACTTAAGGAAGGTGCTCTTGCCCGCACCGTTATTTCCGATGATCGCTACTACCTGATTTCCGGGAAGGCTCAGGCTTTCCACGGATAGAGCGACAGTCTTTCTGTCGTAAGAATACTTGAAATGCTCTATCCTGATATAATCCCTGATACCTTCATCAGATCTTCTGACGATAAGTTCCGGTTCTATGAGCGGCCTGATCCCCATATCCTTAAGAGACGGACTCAGATCACTCATTTCCTCACGGCCAAATATCCTCGTTATCCTGCCGTCTTTCATCACAATAAGCCGGTCAGCCAGTTCCCTGAGGAAGAATAAGCGGTGTTCGGCAATTATGATGGTCTTTCCCTGCTGCTTCCATTTCGCCAGTACACATTTAAGCTTTTCGATGGATTCGGCGTCGAGATTGGAAGACGGCTCATCAAGAACGATAACCTTCGGATGCATAACGGCTACGCTGCCGCATGCGATCCTCTGCTTCTCGCCGCCTGAGAGTTCAAAGATACTGCGGCCTCTAAGCTCTGTAAGATCCAGATCATCTGTAACCTGATCCATCCTCCTGATTATCTCGGAAGGATCCATTGCGATATTCTCTGCTGCAAAGGCCAGTTCACTGTCAGTATCGACGTTGAAGAACTGGCTTCTCGGATTCTGGAAAACGCTTCCGACAGTCCTTCCCAGTTCAGTCACTGACTTTCCGATGATGTTCTCACCATCTAAGAGCAGTTCACCCGTAACTGTTCCCGGATAGTAATTTGGCGCAAGTCCGTTTATCAGCCTGGTAAACGTAGTCTTGCCGCATCCGCTCTCGCCCGTAAGGACGATCAGTTCTCCATCTTCAATGGTCAGATCGATATCAATGAGATTGCCCTTGTCGGTCTTATTATTCTTATATTGGAAGTTGATATTCGAAAATGTGATCATGTTCCGATTACTCCTCCCAAGAATACGTGTGCGAAAAGTCCCGCCGCGGCACACAGGAACATAATAATATCCAGAAATGAGAATCCGACTTTGGCTATGTGCGTTCTCTTTCCGTCAACGGAAAGACACTTGGTCATTGATGCCGCCGAGAGTTCATCCGCGATCTTTGAAACAGACATAAGAATAGGCACCATGACATATTCCAAAACATCCAGCGGATTTCTTCCCGCAAGACCGATGCCCCTCATCTTCATGGCGTTCTTAACGTCCTGCCATTCTTCTTTCAGCGTCGGGAAAAAGCGGAACATTACAGCGAACGGTATTACGATCACCTTCGGAATATGCATCCGTTCCATAGACGTAACGAACTCACTTACCGTCGTGGTCTTCATGAGGTAATACGCCATCATTACACCCGCGAGGAAACGCGACAGCAAGCCGGTCGTAAACAGCAGTATGATGAGGGGTACAGGATGGATATCCTGCAGTGTAAACCGCTCAAACAGGAATACATAAAGATACAGGAAAAAGTATATGAATGATCCTCTGAACCAGGTCTCCCTCATCATCAGGAAAAACGGGATCAGGGCAAAGACGATCCTCACGGGCACGAATATGCCCGTGATCTTTCCCGTCATCATTACCACATTTATAACTACGAGTAAGAGCAGTTTTGTTCTCGGATCGAGTTTTCTCATTCAACAAGATTTGCCTTGGCAAAATGCTTTCTTAAGATCCTCTTGGCAAAAAGACCGCCCAGGAATCCGCCGACAACCGCAATGATTATCATTCCGATGAACATCCAGTCAGGTGTAAGCGATCTTATGACCTCTACATACTCCTTGCCATATCCCTCTTCAAGATTGGCAAGATAGCTGTCTCTGTATCCAAAGAACAGCGGCAGTCCCATACCGGCTGTCCATAGCATCATTGTTCCGCAGCACACAGGACCGAATTTGATCTTGCTGAAACCGGCTTTCATCCAGATAAGATCCGTAATGAGTCCTGCAGCAAGTCCGATTACGACGCAGGGCCAGGGTCTTCCCATCAGTAATGTGATAAGACCGAGAAGCAATCCCATGATCGTGATCATGCCGAACTTCTTGACCTTTGTTAAGAATATCATGATCGGGATAGCTCCAAGGAAGCCCTCAATGATCCCTGCAAATATAAATGCCTGCGGGATAAAACCGAGCATCGCTACCAGAAAGATACAAAGGAAATGCAATGCCGTATAGATACCGATGTTAATTAAATCTTTTACTTCAAACTTCTTCATGCTGTTTTTGCTCCTTTCTTCCAAGCAATATCTGAGTTGATCTTTTCAGTGAAGTTTTTGTATAAACCGCCTTTATTCATAAGCTCGGCATGGGTACCGCGCTCTTTGATAATGCCGTCATCGACTACAAGGATCTCATCTGCACTTCTTATGGTCTTAAGCCTGTGTGCAATGACGAGCAAAGTCTTGTCCTTTACCAGTTCGCTGATGGCTTCCTGGATAAGGCTCTCGTTATCCGCATCTACTGAAGCTGTTGCTTCATCCAAAATGACAATAGGAGAATCTTTTAAGATGCATCTTGCGATAGAGATACGCTGTTTTTCTCCGCCCGATAAAGTCGCACCGCCTTCACCGATAACCGTATCGAATCCGTCAGGAAGAGCCATTATGAAGTCATAGCAGCGGGCCTTTTTCGCAGCCTCGATAACTTCTTCTCTGGTCGCATCAGGACGTCCCATAACGATGTTGTTATAAATGGTGTCCCGGAAAAGATATACACGCTGGAACACCATGCTTATCTGCTGCATCAGCTGCTGCATGGTAACGTCCCTGATATTGACACCCTTGATCCTTACGGTTCCGGAATTAACATCCCAGAATCTTGCCAGGAGATTGGCGATTGTGCTCTTTCCGCTTCCTGAAGGACCTACAACGGCAGTCATTGTATTAGGCTTCATCTTAAAAGAGATATTCTTCAATACTTCCTTCTCGTCATATGCGAAAGAGACATTCTCGAATTCGACTTCCGCTCCTTCATATTTCTTCGGGAAGATGCATTTTCCGCTGTCATCAAGTTCCGGAACAGCCAGAACCTCTTCTATCCTGTCCATGCAGGCGCTCATGACAGTAAGTCTTGTGGATTCGTTATAGAGCGCATATACCGGCACATAGAGATCAAATAAGAAGAGCATCATGGCAACAAAGGCCGAGGTTGTGATAACGCCGTTCATAACAAGAAGCACGCAGATTCCGAGAGTAAGCGCCGAACCTGTGGCGAAGATAACACCGAGTCTGATATTCCAGGGATGGACCACATGCTCGAACTTGATGTTTTCCTTGCAGCTCCTGTCGAAATTATCAGTCAGATCCTTGGAAGACTTGCCAAGCATATTGAATGTCTTTATTATGTTCATTCCTTCGGTGTAATCGATTACGGCTGAAGTAAGTCTTTCCGCCTGTGCCTGACGCAAATCCGAATGCCTCTGGATCTGCTTCTGTGAAGCCTTTCCGCATAAGATTATCGCAGCAGTAGTGATCAGGCCGACAATGCCTACCCTGTAATCGAAAACAAACAGGAATATGATCATGATCGCTTCAGAGAAGAAATACGTCATAAGCTGTGCGATCTGTGACATGCACACTTCCTCGACCATGGACATATCTGTCGTGAGGATCGATGATATCTTGCCTATATTGCCTTCAGTGTAGTAACCCATCGGAAGGTTCTTAAGATGCTCGCCAATGGCGATCCTCATGTCGGCAAACATCTCAAAGCCTGTAGCAGACTGAAGCCTGTCACCGATGTACTGTGAAATGATCTGAAGCAGAAGGATCGCAGCCATGGCGATCGAAGCCTTCATAAACAGGTCTGTAACATCATTTCCCTGTAAGAATCTGTCAATGACAAGAAAGGCTACGATGACCGGGCTCTTCATAAGAAGTCCCTTTATGAAGCAAAAGATATAAGCCAGTCTGATCCGAAGCTTTCTCTTGCCGGCAGCTTCGACGATTCTATGTATTAACTTGATCATGGTCTTACACTCCCTCCTTTATCTGCCACTCACCGGTCTTTGCCTGAGAATCCCACAGATGCTTATACTCTGCATTTCTTCCAAGCAGTTCTCCGTGAGTGCCTATATCACTGATGTTCCCGTCATCGAGAACGACTATCTGATCAGCTTCAACGATCGAAGGCAGTCTGTGAGCGATGATGATGATCGTCTTATCCCTGATGACCTGCGAAATGGCTGCATTCATCTTTTCTTCATTCTCCGGATCGATAAATGCGGTAGCCTCATCGAGAACGATGATCGGAGCATCCTTTAAGATCGCTCTTGCAAGAGCAATGCGCTGTCTCTCACCGCCTGACAGCATCTTTCCGCTGTCACCGACCTTTGAATCTATTCCCATTGGAAGTTTTTCAAGAAAATCACTGCACTGCGCACGCTCTGCAGCGGCAAGCACCTCGCTTCTGTCTGCACCGGGCTTACCGATGAGAATGTTCTCATAGATCGTTGTATTAAAGAGGAACTGTTCCTGTGATACATATGAGATCTCATCATTAAGAGCTTCAAGGGTCATATCCGTAATGTCCTGTCCGCCTATTGAGATCGAGCCGTCATTCAGATCGTAGAAATGTACCAAAAGCTTTGCCAGCGTGGATTTGCCGCTTCCTGACTCACCCACGAAAGCCGTCATCGTATTCTCCTTTATCTCGAAAGAAACCCCATGTATTACTTCAGCATCTTTATAAGAGAACCTCACATTATCGAAGCGTATATCATGGTTTGCACCTTCAAAGCCGTTATCGCCGGTCTTAAGTCCTTCGCCTTCAGTCAGCTTCTCAAGTGCCGAGATCTTATACTGAAGCTGAGGAAGCGTTGAACCGTAACTGCCTACCTTGAGCAGCGGTGTTCCGACAGAGATAGTTAAGCAGATAATGAGAGCAAACTGTGAAAGTGTGAGTGTTCCGTTTGCAAGGAATATAACGCCTGCCGGAAGCGAGAATATCGTCATGCAAGGCAGAAGGCTCGTAGTAATGGCAAGGAATGGCCAGCAGACCTTATACCAGTCCAAAGTATAATTCCTGTAATTAACAACATCTTCCTTATATTTTTTGAATGATTCCTCATGTCGGTTAAATACCTTTACGACCTCCATGCCGTTAACGTACTCGATGATCGTGTTGTTCATCTTTGCTGCGGCCGCATAGTATTCGTTCATCTTCTTCATGCATGAACCGAACATGACAAAACTAATGATAAGCGAGAGCACAAGTGCAGCAACGCTCAAAAGTGCCATCCTGATATCTACAAAGAACATTGCAATGATCATGACGGCCGCGCCCATAAGGTTGGAAAACCCTTCAGGTACCGCATGCGCCAGCAAAAGTTCAATACCGTCAATATCATCCGTAAACACCTTTTTAAGCTGGCCGGTTCCAATGTCCTGGATATTGCCGAGAGGCATTTTCTCGATCCTGCTCTGAACATAAGTCCTGATGTTCTTCAAGGTGTTGAATGCACCTTCATGAGAGAACTTAAGGCCGAAGCAATAGAGCACCTTATATGCAAGGATGCATAAGAAAAACAGCAGCACTCTTATCAAGACATAAGATGCACTTATATTCTCCTTATTCAGCAATGGTTCTATCAATTGGTAAACCAGTAAATAAGGAACCATCGAAAACAATACGCCTGCTGTAAGCACCACCATCGCAAGGACAGTTTTCTTCTTATACTTTCCGGCATACTTAAAAACGTAGGAAATCATATATGTCCCTCCATTAATATATCTTTGATGATCTTCTCCTGAGTCATCGCGTACTTCCTGATCAATCCCTTATCTATCTCCAGAAGTTTGCAGTAATCCATGAATAAGCAGATATTAGATGTAAGCGTTACTATCTCGTCCCACGAATAGTCATGAACAAAAGGTTCACAGATAGCTTTCCAGTAAGCGGCATCGAGAATATGCAGGTCCGTCTTTGATATCTTCTTTCTGGTAATCCCGCGTTCATAAGCCTGCAGATAAAACCGGTAATTAGACTCACTCATATTAGTTGCGAGCTTATGCTCAAAGTCCTGATACTTGGTACCGGAGCTGCAGCGGAGCAGCATTGTAAACGGCTCCTTGCGTTCCATTATCACTTTGAACCAGTAGAGCATAACTTCATCGCTCATATGCCAGCAATTGACAAGGAATTCCTCAGACTGAGGCTGCTTAGATAATTCATCTTTATATGTCAGACACTTATAGATGAAATCCGCAGTGTCTTCCACTATTGCGGAGAATAATTCCTCTTTGCCTTTGAATCTTTTGTAAAGTGCACCGGTGGTTACATTGGCTCTTCTGCATATATTTCTCAGTGAAGCCTTCTCAAAACCCTTTTCGAGAAATTCTTTCCTGGCGCACTCCATTAATCGTCCGTCAATGGACTTATCCGATACTGACATATTCATTCCTTAAGATATAGATCACCGATAACACTGTTATCTGAAACTACATAATGTTAGTGTAAACTAACTATTGAGTCAATAGGTTTTTTCAAAATCCGTAAAAGATAAAGATTATTTGCGTTAAGGGCATTCAGAATACCTAAAAAATCAGTCTTAAACTTGCACATTAAGTGCAAAGAATAATCCTTAAAATGTGTTATCATAACAAAAGTTAGTCTTAACTAACATTTTCGTAAATAGATATAGGAGGATAATTCCAATGAGTGAAATTTTCGAGGGCATTCCCGAGATCAAATTCGAAGGAAGCTCGAGCAAGAACCCGTTCGCATTCAAGTATTATGATGCAGACCGCGTCGTTCTCGGCAAGAAGATGAGCGAGCATCTCCCCTTCGCCATGGCATGGTGGCACAACCTTTGCGCCAACGGTACAGACATGTTCGGCAGAGGCACGGCTGACAAGAGATTCGGCGCCGCTTCCGAAGGAACTATGGAACATGCTAAAGCCAAGGTTGATGCAGGCGTCGAGTTCATGAAGAAACTCGGCATTAAGTACTACTGCTTCCATGATGTCGATCTTGTACCTGAAGCAGATGACATCAATGAGACTAACAGAAGACTTGATGAGATCTCTGACTACATTCTCGAGAAGACCAAGGGCACTGATATCAAGTGTCTCTGGGGCACGGCCAACATGTTCTCCAATCCGAGATTCATGAACGGCGCAGGAAGCACCAACAGTCTTGATGTTTACTGCTTTGCTGCAGCACAGGTCAAGAAGGCTATCGAGCTTACTGTAAAGCTCGGCGGTAAGGGCTATGTTTTCTGGGGAGGCAGAGAGGGTTATGAGACTCTTCTCAACACTCAGGTAAAGTTCGAACAGGAAAACATCGCAACCTTAATGAAGATCGCGCGTGATTACGGCAGGAGCATCGGATTTAACGGAACATTCCTTATCGAGCCCAAGCCGAAGGAACCCATGAAGCACCAGTACGATTACGATGCTGCAACAGCTATCGGCTTCTTGAGAGATTACGGTCTTGATAAAGACTTCAAGATGAACATCGAAGCTAACCACGCTACACTTGCAGGACACACATTCCAGCACGAACTCCGTATCAGCCGCATCAACGGTATGCTCGGTTCTATCGATGCCAACCAGGGCGATATCATGCTCGGCTGGGATACAGACTGCTTCCCGAGCAACATCTACGATACGACACTCGCAATGTATGAGATCGTCAAGAACGGCGGACTTCCTGTAGGAATCAACTTCGATTCCAAGAACAGAAGACCCAGCAACACATACGAAGACATGTTCCACGCATTCATCCTCGGTATGGATTCATTCGCATTCGGTCTCCTTAAGGCTGCCGAGATCATCGAAGACGGCAGACTCGAGAAGAATATCGAAGAGCGCTATTCTTCATTCAATTCCGAACTCGGACAGAAAGTCAGATCCGGAAATGTCACGCTCGCAGAGCTTGCAGACAGAGCCGCTGAACTCAAGGCACCTGCTGTTCCCTGCTCCGGAAAGCAGGAATATCTTGAAGGTGTACTGAACAACATAATCATCGCAAATAACTGATCGAAGTTCTAATCCCAACAAAAAACGGGGAGTCTCAAATAACATGAGGCTCCCCGTTTGTACTATTGTGCCTTTCGGGTAAAGGTTGCTTATTTATGTTGAGGAACTTCTTGCCTTCTTTAATGCGGCAAAAGCTTCATCGCTCAATACATGTTCGATCCTGCAAGCATCTGCTTCGGCGGTCTTTTCGTTCACGCCGAGAGACATGATGAAATCCTTCAGAACAACGCGTTTCTCGTATATGTTCTTTGCGATGCTCTCACCTTTTGGTGTCAATGTTATATATCCTTGCGGATCGATCTTTATATAGCCCTCGGTCTTAAGCTTTCCCATAGCGCGGCTTACGCTCGGCTTCGAAAAACCCAAGTGATTTGCAACGTCCAACGAACGTACCGGCTCATCTTTCTCAGATAGCACCAATACTGATTCAAGATACATTTGCCCCGATTCTCTAAGGACCATAAAACCTCCTGTTCTTCTAAAAGGGAGAAGGACTGCCGCCTCATCAAGACGGCAGCCCCCCTAGACATGATGTATAAACAGAGGAGAAATCATTTCTTAACGTTAAATGCGCGCATCTGCGGATAATCTGCTGCGTCGCCTAATTCTTCCTCGATTCTCAACAACTGATTGTACTTAGCAACTCTCTCAGAGCGTGAAGGAGCGCCTGTCTTGATCTGGCATGTATTAAGAGCTACAGCAAGATCAGCGATAGTAGTGTCTGCAGTCTCACCGGATCTGTGAGAAGAGATTGCCGTATAGCCTGCCTTGTGAGCCATCTTGATAGCTTCAAGTGTCTCGGATACGGAACCGATCTGGTTGAGCTTGATGAGAATGGAGTTGCCTGCACCGAGAGAGATTCCCTTTGCAAGTCTTTCTGTGTTGGTTACGAAAAGGTCATCGCCTACGAGCTGTACCTTGTTGCCGATCTTGGCGGTCATCTTCTGCCAGCCTTCCCAGTCTTCCTCATCAAGGCCGTCCTCGATGGAGATGTTAGGATACTTATCAACAATAGACTCCCAGTGAGCAATGAGCTCGTCTGATGTGAAATCCTTGCCTGACTTGGGCTGATGATAGAAGCCCTTGCCCTTCTCACTCTTCCACTCGGAAGAAGCGGCATCCATAGCGATCATGAAGTCCTTGCCGGGCTCATAGCCTGCAGCCTTGACAGCTTCAAGGATCTTCTCGATAGCAGCTTCGTCACTGTCGAGCTTATTGGGAGCAAAGCCGCCCTCATCGCCTACAGCAGTAACATCGCCCATCTCTTTAATAAGCTTCTTCAATGTGTGGAATACTTCAGCACACCATCTTAAGCCTTCCTTGAATGAAGGAGCGCCAACCGGCATGATCATGAATTCCTGTGTATCAACTGCGCTGTCTGCGTGAGCACCGCCGTTTAAGATGTTCATCATAGGAACAGGAAGCTTGGTGCCCTGTACGCCGCCCAAGAATCTGTAGAGCGGGATGTCAAGAGCATTAGCTGCAGCTCTTGCCGTTGCGATGGATACAGCGAGGATGGCATTAGCACCAAGATTGGACTTATCCTTTGTTCCGTCTGCCTCGATCATTGCCTTATCAACAGCATAGATATCCGAAGCATCAAGACCTGTGATTGCATCGCAGATTACCGTATTGATGTTCTCTACGGCTTTGGAAACGCCTTTTCCGAGATATCTTGACTTGTCACCGTCTCTTAATTCCAGAGCCTCGAATTCGCCCGTGGAAGCGCCGCTCGGAGCTGTTCCTCTTCCGACTGTGCCGTCGTAAAGAGTAACTTCAGCTTCAACTGTAGGATTTCCTCTGGAATCGAGGATCTCTCTTCCGTAAACATTTACGATTTCCATAAAATTCATGTTAAACTCCTTCATCTCTTTCGAGATATTTAATATTTCAGTTGGCCTTTTTGGCTCCCTGATTTGCAACTGCTTTCATCTTTGCTTCAATAGCGGCCTGATCACCAAGATATCTGTGGCTTATAGCCTTGAAGTCATC
>JAEFBA010000105.1 GCA_016292145.1 Saccharofermentans sp. | reverse complement strand
TTAATGGCCTTCGGCGTGCTCTGGACAGTCATGTCGGTCTTCATATTTATCACTCAGATCATTAATATTTCCAAGGCAAGGAAAAGGGAAGCAGAACAGTCATCTGATGTTCCTGTTTCAAATCCGGCCAGCAAGACGCCCGCACCGCCGGTTATGTCTTCACAGCCGGAAACAAAGCAGGAATTCGATCCTCAGTTTTTCCGGCCTTCGAAGAGTTCCGTTGAAGATGATGACGAAGACTATAAACGCATGAAGCGTCAGGGATTCGAGTAGTTCAGGATCCTTTGAAGATCAGCTTCGTGATCTTTCCGGATATCCACGAACATGCAAACACAAAAGGCGTAAGTAATACCATGGTCCAGATGAACATCAGGACCGTGATCTTCGGCCATGTGATAAGGAACGATAATTCGATCGTGTTCTTGAAGAACATGCCGCTTAATAGCCAGTAGAAAACCGAATTCTTTCCGATGAACGGGAGCACGTATCTGCTCTTGTGTTTTATGTTGTCCATCAGGAGCAGGAATGCGCATACGAATACCGGTCCGAAGAACACATCGGCCATGCTGCAGTAATAGAAGACTGAAGCAGGGAGAGCATTATTCACGATGAATCTCAAATAGAGCATGTTCCCGATGATGAGGACCGACAGGAGTATCACGAGGTAACCCGGGAACTTGTCGGCAAATCCTCTGACCTTTTTATATGTGTCGTATTTTGCGAAAAGCATTCCAATTGCAAACAGCGGGAACCATGCGAGCAGGAACACCAGAGTGCTTAAGAGAAATGACGGGACGCTTAAAAATGTCTCTTCGTGATAGAATTTCCCCAGCGCTGATGCTGCAGCAAACGGTACTGCGATATAGATCAGGATGTCGATCAAGGCATTTTTCTTCCACTTGCGTTCGATGAGCCTTACAAGAGGCAGCATCAGGAGCAGCAGGACGTAGAGCTTAATGAACCATGAGAAGGTCACGTATAAGATATCGGTCGAGTGGAGAAGCGCGAAGAGATTGACGAAGATATACTTCGGTTCGAACTTGCCCGCACAGATCAGATAGACGATCGCGATGATCATGACGATCCAGTAGGGGATAAGTGTTTTTGCGAGCCTTCTGAGAATATAGGTCTTGCTTGGTGATTCCTTGGCTACATAAGACTTGTAAAGGCCGTATCCGGAACAGAACAGAAATATGGCAAGGCATATCCTGCTTGAAGCGCCGGTTACATAAGATGCGCCTTCCGTGCCGGGGATTACCGCCGACCAGCCTGACAGGTATTCGACACCGAAGAGGTGGTGCCACATCAAAAGGAGCAGAGCGATGCCTTTAAGGTGCAGCGTCTTCTCTGATGTGATATCCGTGCCTGCGGCTTCTTTTTTGCCCATATCAGTCTGTCTCGTAAAGTCTGAAAGTGTCTGCGTATCTTAAGTTGGGTTTGATATATACGGGTTTGGCGTGACCCGTCGCGAGGATAACCTCGTTGACCATGATGTATGTGGTACCGGTGTCGATCCAGACATAGGCCAGGGTCCTGCCGTACTGGTCGAACTGACCCTCGTCATATTCGAGATAGACGGTCTTGACGTCAGAGAGGAGCTCTTTAAGGAACTTCGAAGCGTCGCGGCCTTCATCGGTATTCTTGCTCTCGTCCTCCAGAACCGATTCGGGAGCGTTGATCCCGGTCAGGCGGACTCTCAATCTGTTGTTGTCTGAGTCACGGACTATGATCGTATCGCCGTCGACCACTCTCTCGAGCTCGCAGGGGATAAGGACCTCAGGGTCGATCTGAAGGGTGACTCCGAACGGGAGCCCCGTGCCGCCGGCATCGTTCTCCGAGAAGACGGATGCGATCGTGTCGGAGGTCTCTTTATAGATCGTCTGCTGCGGTTTCGGCTCAAAACAGCCTGTAAGAGGCACCGCGATGAGCATAAGGCAGAGCGCAGCGGCCGGTATTAAGCGCTTTAAATGCCCCGGAAATGAGGTTTTCGAGGGCTTCGAAAAGCGGTAAACATCAGACTTTATTACATTTTTCATGAAAGTATTTTAATCCATAATTTTTGTTGTGCAAATACGAGGTTCCTATGTTAGAATTCTATCCAGTAAATTTGCATATATAAATAAGGGGGCGTAAATAATATGCCAAAGAGAGAAGACATCAACAAGATCCTCATCATCGGTTCAGGTCCGATCATCATCGGCCAGGCCTGCGAGTTCGACTATTCCGGAACCCAGGCATGCAAGGCTTTAAGAAAGCTCGGCTATGAGATCGTTCTGGTCAATTCCAACCCTGCAACCATCATGACTGACCCTGATGTAGCAGACAGAACCTACATCGAACCGCTCAACGTAAAGCGTCTTGAGCAGATCATCGCAAAAGAGCGTCCTGATGCGCTTCTCCCTAACTTAGGCGGACAGTCAGGCCTTAACCTCTGTTCCGAGCTTTCAAAGGCCGGCGTTCTCGAAAAGTACGGCGTCCAGGTAATCGGCGTTCAGGTCGATGCCATCGAGAGAGGCGAGGACAGAATCGAGTTCAAGGAGACAATGACCTCCCTCGGAATCGAGATGCCCAGATCCCACGAAGCATACTCCGTTGAGGAAGCAGTAAAGATCGCAGAAGACTTAGGCTACCCCGTAGTCATCAGACCTGCTTACACCATGGGCGGTGCAGGCGGCGGCCTCGTTTACAACATCGATGAGCTCAAGACAGTAGTCGAGAGAGGACTTGCAGCTTCCATGATCCACCAGGTACTCGTTGAAGAGTCCATCAGCGGCTGGGAAGAGCTCGAGCTCGAAGTCGTAAGAGACGCAAAGAACAACGTCATCACGGTCTGCTTCATCGAGAACATCGACCCTATCGGCGTTCACACAGGTGACTCGTTCTGCTCCGCACCGATGCTCACCATCTCTGAAGACGTTCAGAAGAAGCTTCAGGAATATTCCTACAGCATTGTTAAGGCGATCGAAGTTATCGGCGGCTGCAACTGCCAGTTCGCTCACGACCCCAAGACAGGAAGGATCGTAGTTATCGAGATCAACCCGAGAACATCAAGATCTTCAGCTCTCGCTTCAAAGGCAACGGGCTTCCCGATCGCTCTGGTTTCCGCAATGCTCGCATGCGGCCTCACATTGGATGAGATCCCCTGCGGCAAGTACGGCACACTCGACAAGTACTATCCGGACGGCGACTATGTCGTAATCAAGTTTGCAAGATGGGCATTCGAGAAGTTCCACGGCGCCCAGGACAAGCTCGGCACTCAGATGAGAGCCGTAGGCGAAGTCATGAGCATCGGTAAGACATATAAGGAAGCCTTCCAGAAGGCAATCCGTTCTTTGGAGAAGGACAGATACGGTCTTGGTTTTGCCAAGGACTTCAACAAGCTCTCCAAGGAAGAGCTCATGTTAAAGCTCACCGTACCTTCATCCGAGCGCCAGTTCATCATGTATGAGGCACTCCGCAAGGGCGCTACAGTCGATGAACTCTATGAGCTCACAAAGATCAAGCACTGGTTCATCGAGCAGATGAAGGAACTCGTTGAGGAAGAGGAATCTCTCCTCAAGGGCGCAGGCAGGATCCCTGATGAGGCTACACTCCGCCAGGCAAAGCTCGACGGCTTCTCCGACAAGTACCTCTCACAGCTCTTAAGCGTTTCCGAAGACCTTATCCGCCGCGCCCGTTATGAATACGGCATCAAGGAAGCATGGGAAGGCGTTCACGTATCCGGAACACAGGATGCAGCTTATTACTATTCCACATATCACCTCGCTGAGGACAAGTCACCTTCTTCCAACAACAAGAAGATCATGATCTTAGGCGGCGGCCCTAACAGGATCGGCCAGGGCATCGAGTTCGACTACTGCTGCGTACACGCTGCACTTGCTTTGAAGAAGCTCGGCTTCGAGTCCATCATCGTCAACTGCAACCCTGAGACGGTCTCAACAGACTACGATACTTCCGACAAGCTCTATTTCGAGCCTCTGACATTGGAAGACGTTCTCGCAATCCACGAGAAGGAGAAGCCCATCGGCGTAATCGCCCAGTTCGGCGGCCAGACACCTCTGAACCTCGCTGCTTCCCTTAAGGCTAACGGCGTAAACATCTTAGGTACAACGCCTGAGACTATCGACCTTGCAGAAGACAGAGATCACTTCCGCGCCATGATGAACCGCCTCGGCATCCCGATGCCTGAAGCCGGCATGGCAGTTAATGCAGATGAAGCTATCTCCATCGCAAACAAGATCGGCTACCCTGTAATGGTACGTCCTTCTTACGTTCTCGGCGGAAGAGGAATGGAAGTCGTTCACGACGACGAGATGATGAGAGTCTACATGAATGCAGCTGTCGGCGTTACACCTGACAGACCGATCCTCATCGACCGTTTCCTGCACCACGCAACAGAGTGCGAGGCAGACGCTATTTCCGACGGCACAAACTGCTACGTTCCTGCAGTCATGGAGCACATCGAGCTTGCCGGAATCCACTCCGGTGACTCCGCATGCATCCTGCCTTCCAAGAACCTCGCACCCGAGATCGTTGAGACGATCAAGGAATACACAAGAAAGATCGCTGTCGAGATGCACGTCGTAGGTCTCATGAACATGCAGTACGCGATCGAAGACGGCGTCGTATTCGTGCTCGAGGCTAACCCCCGTGCATCAAGAACCGTACCGCTCGTATCCAAGGTCACAGGCACCAACATGGTCAAGATCGCAACAGACATCATGACCGGCAGCCTCACAGGCAGACCGTCACCCGTACCTGAACTCCACGACAAGGTAATCCCTCACTACGGAGTAAAGGAAGCAGTCTTCCCGTTCAACATGTTCCAGGAAGTTGACCCGATCTTAGGACCCGAAATGAGATCCACAGGTGAGGTTCTTGGCCTTGCAACACACTTCGGCGAAGCAAGCTTCAAGGCTCAGGAAGCAACAAAGACAGAGCTCCCTCTTGAAGGCAGTGTTCTCCTGTCCGTATCCGATCTCGACAAGGTCGACCTCGTTGAAGTCGCCCAGGCTTTCGCTGATCTCGGATTCAAGATCTACGCAACAGGCGGCACATACGACATGATCGTCGGCGCAGGCATCACAGCCGAGAAGGTCAAGAAGCTCTACGAGGGCAGACCCAACATCGGCGACATGATCCTCAACCGCGACATCGATCTCGTCATCAACACTCCTGCCGGCAAGACGTCCTCCCACGACGACTCCTACATCCGTAAGGATGCAATCCGCCAGCACATCCCTTACATCACAACGATGGCTGCCGCAAAGGCATGCGCAGAGGGCATCAAGGCTGCCAAGGAGCGCCAGTTCGAAGTCAAGGCACTTCAGGACTACCACGCTGACATCAAGTAAGTTGGTTTATAAACTATATACCGCTGTTTACCGCGGCCGGACCTGCTTTGGGTCCGGCCGTTTTGTTTGTGTGATTGGCGTGGCCTCCTCCGCTGGGTTGAACTCCCGGCAAAACATCCGGCGCCGCCTGGCATTCCGCCTGATGTTTTATCAGAATTCGAAAATCCCGGCTGCTTGTCAGGCTATAGCCAGACTTTCAGCCTGACTTTTGTATATGAACGGCAGAATGAACGGCACTGCCGCTGGTTTTGCCGTCCGTTTGGCCTGAAATAGCCGTTTTGAACGGCGGAATGAACGGCACTGCCGTCGGTTTTGCCGTCCGTTTGGCCCGACACAGCCGTCCGTCCGCCACCAAATGCACCCAAAGCCACCCCAAAGCCACCGACAAGCCCCCCTAAGCCACCACTAAGCTGCCCACAAAAGCACCATTCCGAACGCCAGCCCCTTAACGATCAGCCGCTCCATCCAATCCTCCTGTTTTAGCCTCATTATTGCCTCATTTTGATTTGACAAAACTTGCTATTTCACTTCGCAAGATTTGTATAGCAATTTTTGTAGAAAACGGCCTTTGCGAGACAACCCGTTTTCGCGGGATGCCTATGAATATTGAAAACATACTAAACAAAGTTAGCAATATCGGAATAAATGCCGAATCGCAAAAACGGATAAATTTGTTGAAAGCGTATAAATATAAATGAATATTCCTTGCACTTTGGAGTGTGCACTTTTTGAGCTATTCCTTTTAATATGTTACTTGTACTATTAAGCGAATCGGGAGGTTCATATGTATTTTATAGGTATTGATCTCGGAACATCGGCGGTTAAGCTCCTGCTTATGCAGAGCGGCGGAAAGATTATCAGAACTGTTTCTGAAAGCTATCCCGTTAACTTCCCGCAGACCGGTTGGTCCGAACAGAATCCCGAAGATTGGTTCGACGGAACGATCAAGGGCTTGTCCAAGCTCCTTGAAGGCATCGACGGCAATGAAGTTGCAGGTATCAGCTTCGGCGGCCAGATGCACGGACTTACTCTTCTTGACAGCGAGGGTCAGGTAATCAGACCTGCTATCCTTTGGAACGACGGCAGATCCCAGGTGGAGACAGATTATCTCAACAATGAGATCGGCAAGGCAAATCTTTCAAAGTATACAGGCAACATTGCTTTTGCAGGCTTTACGGCACCGAAGGTAATGTGGGTACATAAGAATGAACCCGAGAATTTTGCAAAGATCGCAAAGATCCTGCTCCCTAAGGACTATCTTGCTTACAGGCTTTCCGGCGTTTTCGCAACGGACGTATCTGATGCATCAGGCACGCTCTATTTCGATTGTGAGAACAGAAAGTGGTCTGAAGAAATGCTCAAGATCTTGGACATGAAGGCTGAGTGGCTTCCCGAAGTGTTCGAGAGTTATGAGGCGATCGGCAAGATCCTTCCTGAGATTGCAGAAAAGCTCGGTATCAATAAGGACTGCGTTATCGCGGCAGGCGCCGGTGATAATGCGGCAGCGGCCGTAGGTATGGGGATCATCGGCAATGGCGGATGCAATATCTCTCTCGGTACTTCCGGAACGATATTCATCGCATCGAGCACATTCAAGAATGATGAAGCTAATTCGCTCCATGCATTCGATCACGCAGATGGCGGATTCCATCTCATGGGTTGCATGCTCTCTGCTGCATCCTGCAACAAGTGGTGGATGGAAGAGATCATCGGCACAACAGATTATTCCAAGGAACAGGAAGGCCTTGAGGCTCTCGGTACCAACAAAGTATTCTTCCTGCCTTATCTCATGGGCGAGAGATCACCTCTCAACAACCCTGACTGCCGCGCTATGTTCGTAGGCATGTCAATGGATACAACACGTAAGGACATGACACTTGCTGTTATGGAAGGCGTTGCATTCGCATTAAGAGATTCTTTCGAGTGCGCGAAAAAGATGGGCCTCGACATCAAGAGTTCCTCCATCTGCGGCGGCGGTGCAAAGTCCAAGCTCTGGTGCACGATCGTATCCAACGTTCTCGGCATCGAGCTTACCCAGACAGAGAACGACGAAGGTCCTGCTATGGGCGGCGCTCTCCTCGCAGCAGTTGCATGCGGCGAGTATGCTTCTGTTGAGGAAGCTTGCGCAGCTACGGTTTCCAAGCACGTATCCGTTGTTCCCACACCTGAGCTCGTTGCTAAGTATGACGAGAGATATAAGGAATTTTCAAAGATCTATCCCGCAATGAAGGAGGCAGGTTTATGGTAATTTACGAGGCAACATCTTCCAATTTCAAGAAGTACGGAAGAATCGTTAAGAACATCGATTTCGGACCCGTTATCGAAGCGCTCAATCAGATCGCTCTTCCCGCTGAAGGCGTAGCTTATGAGCCTACGGTAGCTTCTCTTGAAGAGGCATCCGCAAAGGTAGATGTAAGCAGACTCTTCGGTGGTGAGCTCAAGCTCGAGACAGGTTATTGTGCAGGCCACAATACTCTTCTTAATGCTGTTGAGTATCACAGATCTTCCGAAGTAAATGTAGCTGCTACAGACTGCATCCTTCTTTTGGGATCACAGCAGGATGTAACGGATGATTTCCATTACGATACTTCCAAGATCGAAGCATTCCATATCCGCAAGGGTACGGCAGTTGAGCTTTATGCTACAACACTTCACTATGCACCCTGCGGCATCGAGAACGACGGTTTTATGGTAGGCGTAATCCTTCCTTATGGCACAAACTTCGATCTCGAAGAAGATCATATCGACTGCCTGGCTAATTCAGGCGACGAAGATAAGCTCCTTACAGCTAAGAATAAGTGGCTTATCGCTCATCCCGACGCTCCCGGTGAGAAGGGACATTTCCCCGGACTCATTGGTGCTAATATTGAAGTCAACGTGACAAAAAAACAGATGGAGGAAATCTAAAATGTCAAAG